>JBDRDE010000281.1:0-16586 GCA_043821065.1 Candidatus Omnitrophota bacterium | reverse complement strand
CAAAAAACTTCAAAAAGAACTTTGCCTGAAAAGATTTTTTTATAAGGTAATTCTTTCTCCTTATCATATGAGACCCCTGCCCTTTATGATGCCTGTTCAAAGACGACCCCCTTGTTGATCTTTATATCAGAGCCCCGTTGTTCCTCCTCGAGCCACTTCTCGAGCAATTTGGATATCTTCTTCATCTTTATCATCTCACTCAGGCGCCCGCGGGTCTCCTCGATCGGAGGCATCTCCGGATCGGCCTTCTTCATCGCGTTGTAATAGTCCTCTATCTCGCCGTCTGTCACAAAGACGAGCCGATCGAATTCCGTGTTTTTGTACTCCATGAAATTCCTTATGAGCGTCTGCTCCCAGAATGCCTTGATGGTATCGACAAAGCCCGGCTCTTCGGCCATCTTCTTTTCTGTGGCCTTCTGTATCATGATCTTCCGCTTTACGAGCGTATCTGTAAGGTCGAGCATGATGTCCCTGTTTACATCGAGCGATGGGTCCTGCCGCACCATCATATTGAGCTCCCTCTGAAGATCCTTGAGAAATATCGGCTCGCCGTTCACCGTGGCTATTACGCTCCCGTCTTTCCCGTCTGAAGAACAGCCGAAGATAAGCGCCGTTGCCAGCAACAACGCGATAGAGAAAGTTGCTCTAATTGCCGCCATCGATCACCCCCGCCTGTTGCTCGGTCCACTCACCCACCCCTACGCCGGTAAATGTCTGGGCCGCGGGATCGAATGTGCCCCCTGCCTCAGACCCGGGGCTTATAACATGCGCGTCCCACATACCGTTTACGGTGGCGTGCCAATCGTTTGTGGTGTTATCCCAAAGATCACCGATAAGGTTGATCTGATCTGCGCCGTTCGTCCAGTTTACGTTCCAGCTATCCGACGTAAGGCCGCTGTACTCGCCGTTTATTATGCTGGTCCAGATATTCCCAGTGGCGTTACTCAGGAAGCTTATATCCATAGCGACATTCGTAAGCGCTCCTCCGCCTGCGATGTTAAAAGCACCTGAGCCGCTTAAAAGCGCGTCTGTATAGATCGCTGTTATATTTCCGGTAGTCACGAAATCATTGATAGTATCGAATATAGAATCATCAAAGAGGGCTGTAACCTCCACCCACTCGGCCACGACCGTCGCATCCCATTCATAGTCTTCGCCATCAACATAGTTGCCGATGACGCCGCCGACAAGATCGCCGTCTTCGCCTCTACCACCCAATATACCGGCTGTAGTATTTGTGTCTTCGCCGTCAAGGTCCCTACTAAACCAGAACCCCTGGAAATTGCCCCTCAGCGTACCATTCTTCCATTCTGTACCGTTGACATTGCCTATCCAGACAAGGTCCTTTTCACCATTCCACGTGACGCCCCACCCTTGCTCATGATCCGGCGAAAGCTCTGGGAAACCATATCCGCCGATCGGCAGAAACCAATCACTGTAACTATCATCCGGCCTGTGGTAGGCGCCATCCATACTGAGTACGGATAGGCCGTGCCTCAAATACTCCGTGGTCGGCTCAAAACCTATCTCGTAGCCAAACGCCCAATGAACATTGACAAAGCTATTATTGACGAATGCTCCATCGTCAATGAACCCGCCGCTCCAGTCCGGCGTAAAAAACCCATCCGGTCCCGGCGGGCTTTGAGCGAACATGAGTACCCTGGAATCAGCGACAATCTCGCTGTACGGCGTGATGAAATCTCCGAAGAAGTCGTCATTAAAGAACGTACCCACGCCTATACCGTGGAAGAAGTCGTCGTAGATGCCTACAACCTTTCCTGTGTAGAATCTGCGGGAACCTTCGCCAAGCGAGATCCCTAAAATATCAAACTCCATGGAGCTCTCTCCATACAACTCACCGTGTGTCATAAAATAGAGGTCTTCATCCATATCACCGTTCGAGAGATCTCCGGTACCCTTGGCAAACCACTGAGATTCGCCGTTGGGCACATATTCCAGATGGTATTCACTATCCCACACACCCCAATCCTCTCCATCGAAATATAGATAAAGATGGTCGTCTATGGGGCCGCTCAAACCCGCTCCTTCTACTGCTCCCGGGAATGGATTGTCAAAGCTGCCCGAATCCCTGTAATCCTCTATGACCGTCTCACCGTCAAAGAGGTCTTCGGGTGTCATCTCTGTCCCGTATAAAAGCGGCATCGTCGTTACGAGCCCCTGGTAGGCGTACGAGTTGGATGTGGTCGAATATAGGCCGTCTATCTCCCTGACATACATTATACCGGCGTCATACCCTTCCCCGTCTTCACTAGGCGCGAGATAGAGAGCCCTGGCCCCTCCAAAGAAGTAGCCGCCTTCCGCCGCGCCGCCGGCAGTGCCGTAAAAGGCGCCGCCGTAGTGGGTATCCCACGCGTCGTGGAAGATATCGTAGCTGGAGAACCAATGCCCATCGTCATCACTCGGGTACCATAAGAATGAATCGGGCTGCTCCTCTGCCTCGCCAAATAAAAGATCTCCGATATTAGTCAAATACGCCGTGAAGCCATGCCACCTCTGAAAGGGCGTAAAATTTGAAGCGAGCGACGATATGCTTATCGCCCTTCCTACTTTCTCCCAGGCGCCTTCGGCCTCATTCCAATCGGAGAGATCATTATAGAAAACCTGCACTCCGTAAAGCTCTTTATCGTAAGTATTGAATACGCCGGCAGCCCCAAGGTCGAGATCGATCGTCCCTTCGTACTCCTGGTTCGCCTGCACAGTGCCAAGCCCCATGCCGAAAAAGGTCTCCAGCGGCTCCTGCATCTCCTGCGTCTCCTGATCCATCGTATATCTGCTGCCGACCCCATAAACCAGGCTGGAACCTTCACCCATATCCCCGCTCAAAAGATAGAGTTCTATGGAGCTTTCGTCGGTCTCGTCTGTGCCCTGAAGTTCCGTTATATACCAGTTCTCCATATCGGGCAGATCATCATACTCCAGCGCTTCCTGGTGGTAGAACCCGCGCCAGATACCCTCTTCATCTTCCACGCCGTTAAATTTCTGGGTCTGGTGCTCGAAAAACCCTGTGTTATATTCCCCGGCCAGACCGCCGGTAAAGTAGCGAGTCTCCAGCAGATCCTCATTAAATAGATCAGTCGGTATGTGCAGGACATTATCTGACAGGGGAAATCTAAATACATCCCCTCCACCGGTAAGACCCGGACCGATGCCGTCTACCATACCGAATACCGCGCCCGTCTCACCGTCGTTGGCGACATACATAGACGCGATTATCGCCTCCCAGCTGCCCAGAGAGCCTACAGAGTAACCTTTCACCTCGACTCCCTCTACGGGTGATCCTGAAACATCGGCCGTGAAGAGCTTGGCGCCGGCGGGATTGATATAGCCACCTTCTACCTGGAGCGCGATGACCTCGGCATCTTGCCCATTCTCGCCGGTGTCGACTACGCTAATACTGGCTGACAACTGGCCGGAAGACTCAAAAGCTCCGATGGCTGAATTATAACTCCTGAAGTGCCCTGCCATGCCGAAACCGGCTTCGGCCCATGTCCATCTACCCGTACCTATCCCGGTAAAGATGCCGCCATCGAATGTCCCGGCGGCCTCGGAGCCCGGGCTTATGAAATGTGTATCCCATACACCAGAAACATTAGCGTGCCATTCTTTTGTCAGATCGTCCCAGAGGTCGCCGTAAAAATTTATATAACCGCTATCACCTGTCCAACTTAGACGCCAAATGTCCCCCGTCAAGCCGCTGTACTCGCCGTTTATTATGCTGGTCCAGATATTCCCAGTGGCGTTACTCAGGAAGTTAATATCCATAGCGACATTCGTAAGCGCTCCTCCGCCCGCGAGTTGAAAAGCGCCTGAGCCGCTTAAGAGCGAGTATGAGTAGATCGCGACTATAGGGGCATTGGTGATAAAATCTTCGATAATACCGAACATCGACTCACCGAACCGGGAGGTCACCTCAACCCACTCGGCCACGATGGTAGCATCCCACTCGTCGTAGTCATCGCCGTCAACATAGTTGCCGATTATACCGCCGACAAGATCGCCCTCATTGCCATTGCCGCCCAAAAGGCCGGCAGAGGTAGTCATGAATTCACCATCATCATGCTTGGCGTACCAGAAGCCCTTGAATGTACCTCTCAATGTGCCGTTTTTCCATTCAGTACCGTTAATATTGGCCAGCCACACGAGATCCTGCTGGACAGGGTCCCACGCGTATTCGCTGCCCGGCGTCGGGATAGCTTCGCGAAAACCGTACCCGCCAATCGGCAGGTACCATTCGCCGTAGCTCTCCATAGGAACATAGACGCCTCCCAGGTCGAGCACCGTCAGACCGTGTCTCAGATAATCCTCGCTAGGCGCGAAGGCTATCTCGCAGCCATAAGCGAAATTAACGCCGATGTAACTATTTTGGACAAATTCCCCGTCATTAAGGAATCCGCCGTACCACTCCTGAGTGTAGGTCCCATCAATAGGGTCGGGCGGGGATTGGGCGAACATCAATATCCTGGAGTCGGCCTCAACAACATCCGCGCTATATGGCGTGGTGAAGTCGCCGAAAAACTTCTCGTTAAAATACGTGCCCACGCCTGAGCCGTTAAAATAGCTGTCGTATATGCCCGCGACATTCCCTTTATAGAAAGCGCGCGTGTCGTCTTCCAGAGAGATCCCCACTATATCAAATCCCATCGAGCGCTCGCCGAGCACCTCGCCGAAGGTAACATAGCGTATGGCCCCTTCCACGCCGTCTTTCAAGTAATCACCGGTGCCCATGGCAAACCACCGGGATTCGCCGTTCGGGGTATATTGAAGCTGGTACGCGTTATCCCATACGCCCCAAGGCTCGCCCGATATGGAGAAATCCAGATGATCGCCCATCGAGCCGCTCAAAAGGCCTCCGCCAGGGAGCACGGTCGTGAAGTTGCCTGAATCCCATGAATTTTGTATCACGGATCCCCCGGGATACAGATCCTCGGGGTTCATGTCTATGCCGTAAACGAGCGGCATCGTGGTAACGAGCCCCTGGTACGCGAGCATCTGGGACTCGTGCGAATATAGCCCCTCTATATCTCTCACATACATTATGCCGGCGTCATAACCATCGCCGCCTTCCGCCGGCGCCACGTAGAGCGCCCGGGCCCCTCCGAATAGGTACCCGTCGTCGGCCGCTCCTCCGGCCACCCCGTAAAAAGCCGCGCCGTCGCGCGTAGTCATCGTATCCCTGAAGATATCGTAGCTCTTAAACGCGTTGCCGTCCCCATCATTCTGGTACCACAAAAAGGATGCCGCCTCTTCAGCCGCCACTGAGAAAAGGATGTCGCCTATCAAGCTGATGTTCGCCGAAAAACCGTGCCACCTCTTGAACTGGTCGAATTTCGAAGCGAGCATCGATATAGATAAGGATCTTCCCATATCCATCCAGGCGCTCTCAGATTCACTCCAGTCTACAATGTTGTAATTGAATACCTGCACGCCATAGAGCTCTTTGTCGAAGGTATTGAATATCCCGGCGGCCCCAAGCTCGATATCGAGCGTCCCTTCATACGACCCGCTATAGCGGTCCTCGCCGAGCCCCGCGCCGAAGAACGTCTCTATACTTTCGAAATACCCGTCGCCCATATCGCGGTACCTGCTGCCGACCACATAGGCCAGGCAAGAACCCTCGTCCATGTCCCCGCTTAAAAGATAGAGCTCCATGGAGTCCCCGTTATCGTCTATGCCGTGCAGTTCCGCTACATACCATGCGGCCAGATCGGGCAGGTTATCATACTCCACGCCTTGTTGGTAGTAGGCGCCCCGCCAAATACCCTCGTCGTCGGTTGTGAACTTCCTGCTCTGGTGCTCAAAAAAGCCCTCGTCATACTCTCCGGATAGCGTCCCGGAAACAAGGGTCTTATCGAAAAGCTCGTCATTGTATATATCGCTCGGGTTGTGCAAGACCTCGTCAGACATGGGGAACTTGAATACGTCCCCTCCGCCGGCGAGCGCGCCCCCGGCGCCCATCTCACCGCCCAATAGGCCGAAGATCCCTCCTGCCTCGCCGTCTCCGCCGACATACATAGAGGTTACGATAGCCTCCCAGCTGCCCAGCGCGCCCACGGAGTAGCCGTTCATCTCTACCCCATTAACAGGGGAGCCTTTTACCTGGCCTGTAAAGAGCTTGGAATCGTTGGGATTGTTAGATGTGCCCAATACCTGGAGGCCGACTACATCGAACTCGCCTACCGGCTGGCCGATGTCCGCCACTCTGAAGGCGGCCGTTAACTGGCCGGAAGACTCGAATTCGCCGAACTCACCTTTCTCTGGATTGTAGCTCCTGAAACGCCCGGCCATACCGAAACCCTCTTGTGGGGTGGGCTGGGTCTCATTTACCGGCACCTTGGTTTCAATGGTTCTTACCCAGTTTACAAAGTTTCTTCTGTTATTCTGGACCGAGCCGCCTTGGGCGCCAAACTGCTGGCCCCCAGTGCCTTGATTTCCGCCCTCCGTGCCTGAGTATCCTAAGGTCCCGTCATCTACGCCCCACGCCTCATCCAGGTCCATGCGTTGCTGGGTAGTAGTAAATATAGGGTTGGAGATACGGCCGCTCATGTTGGCAAACGCGTTATGGCCGCTCCCTATGTCGATCTGCTCACCCGAGATCGTGTTCTTCATATACCCGCCGCCGCCTTCATAAAACGCCTGGGTCCAGTCTGACTTGATATTGAGGTACATCACGGTACCCCTGACGCCGCAGGTCGCTACCGGTGTCCTTACCTCAAAACTCGAGCCCTTACCGAGCTTCTCCACGACAGCCTTGAGCTTGCCCGTCTTCGCCTCAAAGACGTTTTTGTAGGTGCCTGTCTTCGGGTCACGTTCTATCTTAACGACCTTAAGGCCTGTGCCGGGCTTTAGCATTACGTAGTTGCCGTTATCGAGCCTTATCTGGGCATTGCTCTCCTCCTCGGTCTCGACTTCGTCGCCGTCTTCTATCTTCTGGTTCGGCGTGGCATCCCGCCACCTGTCTTCGCCGGCTTTACGCACCTTTACGGTGCCTGAGGCGCTGGCTATCCATCCCTCCATCTTGGATAGATCTGCCTCCTCCAGTATGGCCTCCTCGCGCGGGTCTGTATCGCGTAAATGGAGCTTCATCTCAAAATCAATAAGGTCCCTCTTCTTAGCGGGAGGGCCATCGGCCGGAACCGTAGTTACTTCGCCCTTCCTGAGATTGACGGTGGTATCGGGGTATTCCGGATTGAATATATCTATCCCGCCATCTTTGGCGACAGCGGTCGTAGAGCTGCCCTGGTACATTACCATGATATCCGAGCCTCTTATCTCGCCGGATGTATTAGGCGTAGAGACAAAAAAGTTGGTCTTGCCCCTGACCTTCTTTACAATGGTCCTCATCTTACCACGCCAGAGCTTCAGGGATGCGTCCTTTCTCACGCCATTTTCGCAATCGTAGCGGTCGACAAAGACCTTGGTGTTGGGGGCAAGTCTCAGGATGGATCCGTCAATGAACTCTACATGCGCCATCGAAAAGGACTTCGTCCGCAGTGTGTCGCCCACATAGATATGCTCTCCCGTTACAACCGGCAGGCCGCCGCCTCCCCCGGGCTTTAGCACGTCCACGCGCCCTTCAATAGAGGTAAGTACTCCTACCGGCCCATCTGAGTAGCAGAGCACGGGAAGAGCCAATATCATCATAAGTAAACAGAGGGAGATCTTTATCTTCATGGTCGCGCTCCTTTTAATGAGACCATGACCCAGCACCGTACGGTGCTGGGTCATTTGGTCGAATTAACTCCGACGAGTGCTAGCGGCTTACGAGTCGGAGTAGTTCTACTCTTAGAAACTAACCTGCATTCCTGCGCTATAGACATTTCTTTCATACTCGTACAAATCGATATTGGACCCGTTATTAACATATGTGTACTGTATCTGCAGTTCGGCGTGCTTAAAGACCTCTATAGAGAGCATGCTCGAAAGCGTAAATACGGTATCCAGGCGCTCCTTACCAAACAAGGAATTGCTCTTCAAAAAGTCCTGCAGAAAGAACCTGCCTGAGGTCGTAAGCGCCGCTTTCTCATGCAGCGGGATTACAGCGCTTAAGGTGGTCTCGTTCCCGAAATACTCCCAGTTGCGCCCTACGGTGTCGTCTATGTTCATCTGGTGCCTGAGCGTGATAAAGCCCTTCTTGTCTTTCGTCGTAAAATGATAGTACGCCAGCTGCCAGAGGTATTCATTGGAGTCCCTGTTCTCCTGGGGCACGAACGGGTCCCACTTGAAGTCTTTATTTTTGTATGTAAATCCACCCTGTATCATCTGATTGGGGTTTATCATAAAATTATTCAACGTCCCGAGGTTGATGGTGTTGAGATAATCCCTGTCATCGACCCTCAAGTGGGTCAATGAGAGAGGGAATGTAAAGGCTATCTTGTCTAGATAAAATGCAGGCTGTATGGCGTAGATGTGGCTAAGCACGTCGAATGAACTGAGCGCCAGCTGGTCGCCGTAATAAAAGGCGTACCCGAACCTGGCGCCTAAATTGTCATTGACGCGCAGGTTATACTCCGCGCTGCCGGCATATACTATGCGATTGTCCGCGTCATCAGTAACGCTGGAAGCCAGTGAGTCTCCCCCGGGCCTTAACGTGACATTGTCATCATATTGATAGAACGTGCCGAATGTAAGCTTTAGGGGTTTGGTCTGCTCGAGCCTGTTGTTTATCACCCTGGTATATTCTGTTGCGAAGAGCGCCAGGTCGCTGGAAGGGTCGTCTTTGGACATACTCTCGAAGAGCTTCTTGGCATCTTTTAGCTTCTTGGATCTTAACCTGGCTACACCGGTCTCATATTTGACTACCTGTTCCAGGGAGTCGTCCAACTTCCTCGCGTTACTGAGCGAGGCAACGGCGCCATCGATATCATCGCCCTCTTTCAGGAGCGCCAACCCTTTAAGAAAGGCCGTCTGAGCCGGCCTGATACCCTCTTCTTCGGCAACCGCGATCCACTTCTTCGCTTCCTCGATCTCGCCCAGCCTGTATAACAGGTCTATAAGCTCGATAAGGGCACCTTTTACCTTGGGCTTCTGGCTTACTGCCGCCTCAAGATGCGGCCGAGCGCTCTTGTAATCCTGCATCCGCTTATAAGTTACGCCTAAATAATATGCGGCAAGGGATGAATCAGGATCCTCTTCCCTTGCCTTTATGAGAAACGCGAGTGCTTCCTCGTAGTTCTCGTGCTTAAAATGCCAGATACCTTGTTCTGTGTCACCCCCGCCATCCTGCGCGGCTAGGGCCATGATAAACGATATTGAGATAATAACGGAAAGAGCCAAAATCTGGATTTTTTTATTCATAGTGTAATATCTCGCCCTCTATTTATCTAACAGGTTAATATTATGACTTAATAATGATAATATATTCAGCATAAAAAGTCAAGTAATATTATCCAGTAACAGTTTCTATTATAATGTGTTATAAAAAACGGGGAGCAGGACGCTCCCCGTCGGTCTCTATTATACCTCTTATACCTACCTATCTTCCCCTATCTCCCCCGACCTTTTCGTACAGGCCTTTCATCGTCCAGAAGGCCTCCTTTGGGCTGCGGTCCGCATCGACTAAGCCAAAATGCTCTTCATTGAATATATCATCCGGGGCGCCGCCTGGCAGATAGAAACCTTCATTATTATAGGTACCGTATGAAACGGCATCTGTGTGATTATCGTAATTAATGAGGCCTCCAAGGCTCGCGTGATAAGAGCCGGCTTTCCACAAGCAATCGCTAAAAGAGTGGATCGTGCCGCCAACGCACTGTTTTTCGGCATCGAACGCCGACAAGTTATCCACTATTTCGCGCCAGAGAGAAGCGGCATACTCTGCCTGGGCCCTCTGGTTCTGCCTTCCTTCGCATCTGTTAACCTTTATACCATCTGCCCTGGCAAAACTGGTCGTCTCAAAAGAGTCGATGCCGAATTCGCTCAAGTACATAGGCTTGTCCGTTATCTTTTGCCACTGTAAAAAGAGATCTCTAAAAGTATTCCCGCGATAGATGTTTAAGCCCCATATATCTACATTCGGGCACATACGGACAGCGCGCTCGACAGTATTATCGGGATCCTCATCAGAAAATCTGTCGCCCAGGCAAGAGGCAACAGGATGGAACTTATCCATATTTTTGATCTGCTTCGCCACGCGCTCTGTCGCGGCGGCCGCTGCTTTGACCGTCTTGTAGCCCCAGTACCTGTTGTAGTCGAGATTCCACTCATTGCCAAGGCTCCACATAAGGATAGCCGGATGGTCTTTACATGCGTCGACCACCATTTTATATCTCTTCTTATCTATATCACCCCTTGAGGAGACGGCCATCATGATGACCATTATACCGTTGCGGTAAAACTCATCTAATATCTTCTTGTAGGCACGGGTGTCATCGCCGAAATCTATATAAACACGGACCGTATTTACATTCATCTTACTCAATAAAGGAATATCGGTAAGGTAGTAACGGCTGTGTTCATTGCGAAGCCAATAGGCGAATACGACATCTCCCTGGGGTTTGCGGTTCGGCCAATTAAAGAAGAAACCATACGGGACGGTATCTGACGGATCTAGCGGGCTTGGGCCATCGATGGGAGAGCTGGTCGCGGGAGACCATGTGACGCCGTGTATAATATAGGGCTTGGCGCCGCCCAATGTCCCGTCCGCGCGGCGCTTTTCGACTATCAGCTGCCCGCCCTTTACGTAAACTCGGCTGGGCCCGCTTGGCACTGCGGCAGAGACTTCAGCATGCAAAAAAATGAGGCCTAGTGATACGACGAACCATGCGATCTTCCTGTATCTCTTCATAAATGATAGATATCCGCCGCCTTACATTATCCGCTGAAATAAAACGTTAGCCCCTGCATTAAAAGGTGTATACCTATCGCCGCGAGAAATAGACAGAGGATCTTGGAGAGCACGAGACAGGCCGCCTCACCGATAAGGCGATATATCACATCTATGAAACGGAAGAGCGTCCAGGTGATCGCCAATACCACAACAATAGATGCCGCAGCGACCAAAAATCCGTATTCTGAGTAGGTGACGAATACGGCCATCATGGCGCCCGGGCCTGCGAGGATGGGGCACGCTATAGGGACCGCGCCTATGTGACGGGCGCCCTGCTCCCCTGCCCCTGCGACGCTCTTTAGGAGCGCGCCGAAGATAAGGTGGTCTATGGCTATGATCAGCAATAGAAGCCCGCCGGCAGCCATGAGGTCGGGCAAGGTGATCTGGAAGAAACTGGTCAGTATCCACTTGCCGGCTGCAAGAAAGAGAAAGAGTATGATGGCGGATGTAAGAACGGCCGTATTGAACGTGCGCCGCTTGAGCTCCGGGGCCATCGCCCTGGTAAGCTGTAAGAAGATCGGCAGGCTGCCGATAGGGTTTACGATAGCGAACAAAAGTAAGGTCGATCGAATAAGCGCCATACTATCCATAATCACCTCATAAGTTGGTTTATATGATTTTACCCTAAATTCCCGCGAAATACAACCCCGCTGCCGCAACTGACCGCTTCTTACTCATTTTAAAGAAATATTTGGTTTTTCTGTAGTTTTCATATATACTCTTATAATCGATCAACCGAAATAATTTTAGGAGGGTGAAAGTGATAAAAAATGTAAGCCCCGGAAAAGAGATAGCGGTAAGGGTCTTGAATGAAGTAGGCGTCCTGGCAAAGATAACATCGTTTTTGGTAAATCACGGGATCAATGTAAAGGCCATCTCCGGGGTCGCGACCCCAATAGGAGAAGCCGCTGAGTTAGTATTCGTAACGGATAATAATTTCGCGGCTGTTGACGCGCTGAGCAATCACGGCCACCAGGTAAGCGAACATGATATACTCTTAGTAGAGCTTGAAAACACGCCCGGCGCGCTGAAGAACATTTCAGAGATATTGGCGCAGAGCGAGGTGAACATCAACTATCTCTACGCTACCACCTGTAGCGGCGGCTGCCCCACGCTGATCATACTCTCAACATCTGACAACGCGCACGCCCTCGACCTATTGCAAGCGCGCTAAAATGGAGCCCGCATGGTAATTAAAAAATTAATACTCATAATAGACGACGACCCAGACTTCATCGCGACTATGCAATACTTCCTGGAAAACTCCAATTACAACGTCATAAAGGCGCTTTGCGGCAACGAAGGTATAAATATGGCCAGGCACAAGCCGGATCTCATCCTTCTTGATCTGAAGATGCCGGATATAAGCGGCCATGAGGTCTGCAAACGTCTAAAAGAGAATAGTGAGACCCGTAATATACCGATAGTCATGCTGACTTCACATAAAGCGACTATCGATAAAGTAGAGGCCTTCAACCTTGGCGTCGTAGACTATATAGACAAGGACTGCCCGTTTGATGAGATGCTTGCCAGGTTCAAGGCCGTGCTAAGGAGCAAGTCTTCTATGGCCATAGCAAGTGACGTGCAGGAAAATAATAAGAAGATCATGGCACTGAGAGAGGCCATAGACAAGAAGGACTTGCGCATACTCTTCCAGCCGATCGTAAACCTAACGAGTTGCGAACCTATAGGCTATGAGGCCTTAACGCGCGGCCCTCGGGGCACCTTTCTTGAAAGCCCTGTGGCCCTCTTTAATCTAGCGAGTGAATCCAATATGTTCTTTGAGCTTGAGGCCCTCTGCAGGAACCTCTCTATCAAGAAAGCGACATTTATCAAAAAGGATAAACTCCTCTTTCTAAATACAGACCCAGGAGCCATCTATGGTAAAGATTTCAAGGATCTCGAATTCCTCAAAGGGAGCGCGATAACGCCGGACCAGATCTGCATCGAGATAACCGAAAGGACATGCATAAAGGATTATGCCCGCCTCTCTAATGAGCTCTCGCACTACCGCTCAATGGGCATGAAAGTAGCCATCGATGATGTCGGAGCGGGATATTCGAGCCTGAGCGCCATTGCCGAGATAAAACCTGACTTTATCAAGATCGACATCGCCCTTGTATCCAATCTCGACACGAACGACCTCAAGAAGCACCTTGTCCAGGCTATCGTCTCGCTTGCCGAAAAATTGAACCTGAGCATTATCGCTGAAGGGATCGAGCGTAAAGAAGAGCATGAAGCGCTCCGTGGATTTGGCGTTCAGAACGGACAAGGCTATCTATTTGCAAGACCCGCCGAAATGACATAATACCGCACTATAGCTTTACAACCCTCGCTGATGCTCATGACGAAGCCCTATATTACCGCTAATAGCAGATCTTAGCATGGTCAATAGTCTTGCCTTGTCTTTCGGGAATGTGCCTTCAAGCGGCAGGTAATTTGAAGCGTGGTTTGAACGAAATATGGTCTTCTCCAGCTCTAGGCCTTCTATCATATCGTGGGTCTCCTGAAGCAGCTCCTTGGAGTCAAGCTCCTCAAAAGTGCCCCCGTCCGCTTCTTCGTCTAATGGCGTGCCGGGGATGACCATAAGAGAGAGAAACGAGAGATATCTGGGCTGCATCATATTTAGGGCCTTTATGGTATCGCGAACATGCTCGGCAGAATACTTCTTACCACCCAGCCCCAACAAGACTATGGCAGACGACTTTATGCCGGCGCTGGAGGCCCTCTTTACCGCCTCTACCATCTCTTCAGCGCTGGATCTCTTGCGGCAGCGCTCCAGTATATCCTGGTTGCCGCTCTCTAGGCCTATGTATATAAGCCTCAATTTTCTATCGTAGAGCTCTCTGAGCTCACTATCGTCCCTTTTTGTAATATTATACCCGTTTGCATAGCTAGAGACCCTGGCAAGCTTGGGAAAGGCTTCTTGGAGCATATCGAGGACAGGGAGGATCTTTTCATTGCTCATGGCAAGCGCATCGCCGTCCATTAGAAAGACGCGCCTTGTATCCTTGTGCCTGCGGGCATAAGTATTTATATCAGAGGCTATCTCTTCGAGACCTTTTATCGAGAATTTCTTCCCCATATAGGCCCCGCAAAAACTGCAGTGGTTCGCGGAACAACCTAGCGTTACCTGCAAAAGAAAACTGTATGCTTCTGATGGCGGCCTTATAACAGGCTCTATAATCGGCAATGTGCTGCCCTTTATAAAAATATTAGGCCGCCCTATTTGATCTCGCCTTATAGGACGGCCTTCATTTATATAATAACTGTTATCTGCGTCTCTTTTTCTTCTTGGCTTTTCTTTTTACTTTTCTCTTTACTTTTCTTTTTACTTTTCTCTTAGCCTTCTTTTTTTTCGCCATGCTTCACCTCCCTTTATTTCGTTTACATATAAAGTTTACATGATAAAACGCAAATTGACAACCCCGCGGCTAAAATATTTTACTTTGGAACGCCGATCCTGCCTTCCGTGTATTTCATTATTCGATCTACTCCTTTACCTTATGCGAAACAAAGACTGCAGCCACTTGAAAGAGAGGGCCGCACCGAGAACGATGCCGGTCAGCAGTGACCTAGGACGCGTCCTCCTGGTCTCCTTAAAACATGACGGACAGTAATGCTCCATGTGTGTTATGCCGCTTACATACGCCCAAAATATATCCTGATATACCGCCTCTTTTTTTAATATCTTTTTTTTGCATACGAAACATGTAACTGCCCATTCCGGAACTTCTGTGTGGGTTTTACCGCGCCATGGAGGTTTTATCACTTGCCCCCCGTTGTTTCTCTTTGGCCTTTACACGATTCACATTGAGTATATATTATATGATTCTCTTCGCCGCACCTTCTGCATATCCAAAATTCTTTGGAAGACGGCATCCGATACCTCTTTTTATGTTCTGTCCGGGCCATCTTTGCAACCGGCGAGAAGATCATAGCAGATACAAAAAAGACCCATATCCAGCGGATCATTACCATAAAGATGGGCTTCTTTGTAACTGCGTATATATATAAACATACCGTGGTTGCAATGATCCCGACAGAAAGCTTTAGTAAGATACCCTCAAGGTTATCCGGAATAGCATCGCTCCCGCCAAAAGACGATACTATTAGAAAGATCAACGAGGCGATCGCGAATGGGGTCAGTATGCTGAGCCACTTTAGCTCATCCCCCGCTATATAGCCGTGTTCGCTCGCTCTGTCTTGCTGCGCCTCTCTGTAGGCCGCTTTCGCTCCAGCACCATTAAAGTGAGGCGCAAATAGAACTGCCGCCATCATAAAGACGAGAATACATAAAAGCTTCTTCATTATTCCTACATCGATGTTATGGGCGTTATGTTACTTTATAGACCTCATCAAGCTTCTGAACCTTCTGATCGACCTTTACCCCTACCAGGTCCCCGGACTTTGCTTCGGTCACATCTGTAAACTCTATTCGCATCGATGAGACCTGCTGTGTAAAGTCTACGCCTTTACCTTTAATATGGATCGTATCGCCCACTTTTAAGACATCTGAGAGCTCGATCATCCCAACGCTTGGCTTTCCATAGAAGTGCGCTATCTTTCCTACCAATTGTTCTTCCATCTCATTCCTCCCTTTTGCTGGTTAACCCATGGTTATCCATTTAACTTACATCTATAGTATATATCAAAAAAAAACAAGATGTCAACTACTTGCTCATATTGCATATTATGGCTATCTTTGTTATAATAATTTATATGATAACTCGGCTGACGATACAGAACATAGGCTTGATCGATTCACTTGCGATCGAGTTTCGTGACCGCCTGAACATCCTCACAGGTGAAACAGGAGCAGGAAAGTCTATTCTGATCGATACCCTCCGCTTCGCCCTGGGTGAACGCATGAAGACCACTAAAGTCCGCAACCCCGAACTGCCTTGCACGGTAGAGGCCGTCTTTGAGATCCCCCTGAAGAGATTGCCGGAATATGACGCGTTTATAGAATATTTTACTAATGGAGGCGAGCTTATCATAAGCCGCAGCTATCTTCCTGATGGCCGAAGCAAGGCAAAGATAAACGGCTTTACCGTAACCTTGGCGCAGCTAAAAGACCTTGGCGATCGACTTGTGGACTTCCATGGGCCGAACGACCATCAGCTTCTCCTATCCCCGGAATCGCATTTGGGCATACTCGACCGCTTAAGCAGTGTTGATATACCGAAAAGTGACTATATAAAAAAGTATCAGGAATACTCCGACCTCCTCAAGCAGCAACAGGAATTAAAAGAGATGGCCGTCTCGCGTGAGCGCGAACTGGGCACCCTTGCCTACCAGATAAAGGAGCTTGGCAGCGTACCACTGGATGAGGCAAAATATGAAGAACTGATGTGTGAACAAAAAAGACTCAACAACGCTGAAAAGATATCTGAGTGCATAAACGCGCTTATAGATACCTTTGAAGACGGCAACACAGGCGTTAATGAGGCTATAAGCCAGGCATTCGGCCCTATGAAGACTCTTGGCGGCATTGACGAAAGCGCCGTGGAGTTTGTCGAACAGCTGGGTGAGCTGCAGGATAAGGCCTCCGAGCTCCTAAGATGCCTGACAAACTACCGCGACAACCTCTCCTTCGATCCTGAGACAGCGCAAGCTATTAATTTGCGCTCTGATATATATTATGAAATAAAACGTAAATACGGCCCCACCCTCGAAGACGCGCGCGCATTTTATGAGAGCATAAAACAAAAACACGATCTTATGGCCGACCTGGAGC
>JBDRDE010000280.1:0-2523 GCA_043821065.1 Candidatus Omnitrophota bacterium | reverse complement strand
AACTGGATAGGCGCCGTTTCTTCTGTGGCCTCCTCGGTCCTTAGCCTCTCCTTGGTGACCGCCTTCATGTTGTATCTCGCTATATTGAACCTGGAGACGGCAAAGAGGACCAGCCCGATTGCTAGAAGTATCATGGCCAGCTGCGGGATACCCAGCGAAGCGCTGGTAAATAGCGTAAATACACCTACCGGTATGTTACTGGCTATCCCGAGCGCCACAAACAGGGTTGCTCCCTGTTTTATAAGCTTCTCCTTGGAAACCAGTTCCGCCATAAATATCGCAAAGGCGGTCCCCGCCACTATAGCCGCCCACAACGCGACCTTGACCAAAGGAAGCGCGGTCAATAGATAAAAGTGAGCTATCGGTATTGCCACAACCATCGCTATTATGATAGCCAGATACTTACTGTATTTTTTCATATGCTCTTCCTTCTTCAGCTTCTCGGCGAAAGAGGGGGAGAACTTTGTCAATAGAGGCATGGCCAATTGAATAACGATCTGTGAGGTTATATACGGCGTGATGCCTAATGCAAAGATACTTATGGCACCGCCCATGTTGAATCCGAGATATATCACAGCCTTGAATATGGGACTGAATATAGAAGTATCCACTGCCGTCGCGGCAGTCATCTCTAATGGAAACACCTGCCCGAATATCCAGGCGGAGAGAACCGCTATGCCCATATACGATACCACATAGAATACGGTCTTAATGAGTCTCGCGCGCAATTCGTCATTTACCCACAGAGCACGTAACTTATCGAAGATCGTAACCCCCTCAGGTTTGTTGAACGATATGCGGCTTAAAACACTTTTTATCTTCCGGAGGATATTTTTTGCCGTCTCTGGCAAGATATCCTCTGTCATATTTGGTAAGATATTATTTGCCATATTTGGCACACGCATCTTCCTGTAGAGGCCCTTACCGTCTCTGGCAGGCGGTTTCTTTGACGCCGCCTCATCCCCGGTATCTGCCGAAGGTGCGGACGGTGGCGTGCCATCATCATCCCCCTCCTTCTCCGCTATGAGCCGCTCAAGCTCTGCTATTACTGAATCGATCTTATCTTCTACTTCACTCAATCTCTCCATATCGCCTATTTCGCGGAATTGGTTCGCAAGGTGAACCCCGTCTATATCGGCATACGCGATCTCTAACTCGGTAGCCTGGTGCCGCAGGTCAAAGAAATGACTTACGCGCGGAATAAGCCTATTTACCATCTCAAAATACTCCTGCCTATGCTCGCTGTCCATCGATAGTATCGACCTAACTTGCGGCCTATGGCCTTCCGCATACTGCTCTAACAAGTGCTCTATAGCATTTTCGGCGCGCCTCGCATTCCAGTCCCTGGATCTATATACTTCAAGAGAGGCGGGCGTCATAACGGCATTCTCGAGCTCGTCAACGAATGCTCCATACATCTCCATCGTGTATCGCTCTTCCACCTCCAAATACGTGTCCGCTCCTTCCCTCCTAAGCGACCTTAAGGCAATAATCCACGAGGCAATGTCTTTCGGCGTCTTGATTCTCCTGAGCTTAGAGACCGTGTACCCCTTCAAGTTTGATGCATTAACCTCCAGATAGTGGTATTTTAGAAGCTCTATCTTCGGGCCTGAGACGGCCTTTACGTTTGAAGATGTTACCTCTATCCCGTATCGAATCAACAAAGCTAACTTTTCGTTCAGCGTCCTTATGGTATAACTCAATAATGTAAGCCTTCTGCCAAGCGGCTCGCCTTGAGCCAATACGCCTTTTTCTTTGAGTATCCTTATCTTGGCCGCCAGGTCCGCCATCACAAGATATCTTCTGTTTACCTTTGAAGTATCTACGCCCAGGGATTCAAGCAAACTCTTATTTGCATCTAGTAGCGCTGTGTCTGCTCTGGGCTTCGCGTCACCCACTCCCAGCTCTTCCCTTAACTCCGCGCTTTCAGCCTGCCCTGCCTGGGGCTCTCCTGTTGCCTCAGGCGTTTTATCAGTAGAGACGCTGGGCTGCCTATCCCTACTTGTCTGAGGTTCTTTTACATCAAGAAGCTCTTCTCTTAACTCCGCGGCAAGTTTTCTTCTTAGGGCCAGTCGCCCTGAGCCTCCGGACCTTGGGTTATCTTTTGCGTATTTGGCATTATAATTTTCTATGATCCCTTTTACTCTGGCTATGTCTATGAGCTCTTCACCCACTTGGATGCGGCCGCTAGCTATTAGGCTGTCCTGGACCGCGCTGTAGGCGCCTACCCATATATTACCGGTCTCTACGGTGCTATGGCCGGCCTCTGCCGCTCTATCAAGGGCGTTCCATATGAGCTTTGTGCAGTAGTCCAGTATTGTATCGGGGTTAAATATGCCGTTGGCGAAGTGGGATGATGTTGCTAGATTGTATTTGCCTGTCTTTAGGAGCTTTTCGGCATAGGGGGTATTTTTCTTGGTCAGTATCGCTACGTAGGGCCTCTTTTTGGCATCGTTGTCGAACTTGGGGACAAGCACTATGTATGAAGTGTTACCGTGCTTTAGGACATCGGTCATGCCCTCT
>JBDRDE010000279.1:0-4897 GCA_043821065.1 Candidatus Omnitrophota bacterium | reverse complement strand
CTTGGCCTTTGGACAGTGCTTAAGAACGGATGAGAGCGACCCGGAGTGGTCGGCTTCCACATGATTGGCTATTATGTAGTCTATCTTTTCCAAAGGTACTATCTGGCGTATCCTCGAGAGCATCTCATCGGTAAAATTGGCGTGGACCGTATCTACAAGCGCCACCTTCTTGTCGACTATAAGATAAGCGTTATAGGTAGTCCCCCTCTTTGTGGTATAGGTGTGGCCATGGAAGTACCTGATGTTCCAGTCCACTACACCTACCCAGTATACGCCTTTTGTCAGTTGTATCGCGGACATCTTATACCTCAACCTTCTATCGTTATATCCTTTACGCCTTCCCAGAGCCCGTGCATATTACACTTTGCCCAGGCCTTTAGCGAGCCATGAGCGTGCGAAAGCTTTATAGGCACCGTTACCGTGGGGACGCTAAGAGACCCCGACAGGCCTATCCTGAACAGAAACGTATCCCCGCAATAGAGCTCTATCCATTCTATAAAATGGGCGGCTTCATTGGGATGAGCCTTGAGCTTGCCTACTTCCACGGTCACATCGAACTGCTCGTCCCTCTTCACCTTATCCGGCGCCGTTATCACCGGCAGGTGCTTCTGTTCAAGTTCTGTAGGGACCTTCTTGTCCTTGGGTATATTCACCCCGCAGAGTATATCGCTTTCACATACATATTTCGCTTCTGGCATGGTAACCTCCTTAATGAGACTTGTATTTACGAAAATCACATGATTTTCGTAAATACATCTTCTCTGTTACTCTAAGCAACTCCTGTCATTCCGGTTTCCGAGCTTCTGTATGCGTACTGCGAGGAATACCGGAATCTAGATCCTTCGGACGCTTTGCGTCCTCAGGATAAATTCGCACTTATGCCTTACGTACGCTCACTTCGTTCGCTCCGTAAGGCATGTGCTCATTTACCTTCCGAAAATCCTATCTATCTCCTCAACAGTTACCGCTTTATATATCTTATCGGTCAAAGGCCGCGACAGCCTCTTTAAATGGAGTAATTCGCACTTTATGTGATCGAGTTTTGACGCCGCTACGCTGAAGCTCGCTAGGCCGAGGCTCAAAAAGAACGGGTAGAACTCCGCAAAACTCGCTATCTCGCCGCAGAGACAGAGCTCTTTCTTGTTGCGCTTACCCGAGGCGATAATGAGCTCAATGAGCTTTATAAGGGCCGGGTGCATTATATGGTATCTCATCTCCACAGCAGTGTTGCCGCGCGACGCGGCAAGTGTATATTGGAGAAGGTCATTAGAGCCTATATTGGCGAAGTCGACGTTCTTGAGCATAAGATCGGCCATAAGCGCCGCCGATGGCGTCTCTATCATTATGCCATGGTCGACCTCTTTGAACGGCTTCTTCTCTTTCTTCAAAGCCGACTTGGCTTTTAAGGCCAAGGCCTTAAAAGCATTTACGTCATTCAGATCGGAGACCATAGGGAAGAGGATCCTTATCTTGCCGTGCCTTGCCGCCCTCATGGCGGCCTTTATCTGCGCCAGATAGATATTATAGAAGAACCCCAGGGCGCGCGCGCCTCGTATCCCCAGGTCGGGATTGTCCTGCGCGGGTAAGTGCAGATAGCCGGGCATCTTATCAGGCCCTATATCAAGCAGGCGCAGGGTGACCTCTCTTCCTTCTGCCTCCTCCGCTATGTGTCTATACATGCGAAACTGCTCTTCTTCAGTCGGAGGCAGTCCCTTGTTGACAAAGAGAAATTCGGTCCGCAGGAGGCCCACACCGTCATAATGGAGACCCTTTAAAAGCTCCATCTCTCCCGGCAGGCTTATATTGGCCTTCAGGCTCACGCGCGCCCCCATCTTTGTCTGAGACGGCTCTATCTTCCTGACCTCACAGACCGCCTTCTTTTTGCTAAGGTCCTCTATCTTTTTGGAATAGAGTTTGTCGGTCTTCGAATCGGGCGCTATAAAAACCTTCCCGTGGAACCCATCTATGATCACCTTGTCCCCGCAGCTTATGTGCTCCTCTACATCTATCCCGAATATGACGGGCACGTCATAGCTTCTCGCCAGTATTGTGGCGTGCGTGGTGAATCCGCCCTCTTCCGTTATGAAGGCGAGGACGTTTTCTCTCTGGATGTGCAGCACCAGGGAAGGGGTCAATCTCTTGGACACGACTATGACGGCCTGCTTCTCTCCATCGGGGCATTCAAACCTGCCGGAGAGCCCTGCGAAGGATGAGAGGATGCGGTTCTTCACGTCCACGGTATCGTGCGAAAGCTCCGCGAAATGGAGATCACTCATCTTGTACGACTTTATATATTCCTCGAACGCGTCATCAACGGCGTGTTCGGCATTTATCGATCTGGACCTTATAAGAGAGACTATTTTATCGTAGAGCACCGGGTCTGATAATATCATAAGATGGGCGTTAAATATCTCGGCGGCCCGCTTGTCAAAGAGCTCTTTCGAGGCCTCTATCATCTTGGCCATAGACCCCTTCGCCTTCTCTAACGCCTCGTCCAGGCGCAGGGTCTCCGCGCCTACCCTCTTCTTAGGTATGTTGTAGTGTGGCACCTGGTCGATGCCCGTTTCTGAATATACGCAGGCCGTCCCTTTTACAAGGCCCGGGGAGGCCGCCATCCCTTTTAATGTCTTCATAGTGATATTATACACCTTTCGGAGGAATATGCAATCCATTTTATGATACTATATTAGTATCATTATGTCAACCAAAAAAGTCTGTTCTGGTCTAAAAAAAGTAGGGCAGGTTTAAACCTGCCCTACTTTTTTCTTGTATTTCTTTATGCCCTAAACAGCAACCGCCTGTTTGGCGCAGTCATTTATGACCGCTTCGGCCTCTTC
The DNA here is from genome assembly GCA_043821065.1 of Candidatus Omnitrophota bacterium. Classification (GTDB taxonomy): domain Bacteria; phylum Omnitrophota; class Gorgyraeia; order JABMRJ01; family JABMRJ01; genus JAZFTF01. The sequence continues at coordinate 2,060 of JBDRDE010000279.1, read as the reverse complement.
CCTGTAGGCATCCATGACATATGGTATGCCCGACACTTCGGCCGCCACCTTAGATAACGACATGACGTCCCTCCTGGAGATCGTGTCTAAGCGGAAATTCCTGCTGCCGGCCATAAGCTGCTGCAGGCCGACCTTTATCCTCTGGCTGAAGGTATATATGCCTACCGCTCCGAGAGGGATATCTTTCATATCCTTTCCGTACTTCTCTTTGAGCTCATCATAGCAGACAAATATCTCTTCAGCTTCCTTACCGAACTCGGCTATCGACTTCGGAAGGTCATTCTTCTTTATCCACTCTTCTATATTCTTTCCTACAAAGCCCGGTATCATAAGGGCCCTGCCCATGCAGGCGGCCTTTACGTAAGGCGCCCCCATGGCGATCGTCTTGAATATATGGTCTTCGAGAGAGAAGCCACCGGCTATCGCTATGTCCGGTATGCGCATCCCCTTCTTTTCCAGCTTCTGGCAAAACTCATAGGCAAGCGCCTGTAGATAGAAGGTAGGTATCCCCCACTCCTGCATCATCCTCCAGGGGCTCATGCCCGTTCCGCCCGGAGCTCCGTCTATCGTAAGAAGGTCGATCTTCGCCATCGAAGAATACTTTATAGCCATGGCGAGCTCGCGCATAGAGTACGCGCCGGTCTTTAGGGTTATCCTCTCAAATCCGAGGCCCCTTAAGCGCTTCACCTCAGCCATAAAAGCCTCTTCAGAGACGAATCCGAGCCTCGAATGCCTCTCGAACTCTCTTATCGCCCCGTCTTTGAACGCCTGCTGGTTCGCGCTGGCGCTGGGATCGGGTGTCACTATGTAACCTCTCTTCTGAAGCTCCAGAGCCCTCTCCAGGCTCTTTACCTTTATCTCGCCGCCTATACACTTCGCGCCCTGGCCCCATTTCAGCTCTATCGTATTGAGCTTGTGCTTCTTCTTCACATACTCTGCCACGCCTAAGCGCGTGTCTTCGACGTTCATCTGTACCAGGATCTCGCCATAACCTTCATGGAACTTCCTGTAGGTCTCTATGCGGCGGTCCATGTCGGGGGCGCTCTTGACCTTGCCCTTCGAATCAAGCTCCAGTTTCGGGTCTATACCGCAGACATTCTCTCCGCAGACAAGCGTGACGCCGGAGATGGCCGCGCCTATCGCGAAATGCTCCCAGCTCTTCCTGGCGATCTCTGTGGAGCCCAAAGCCCCTGTAAACATAGGGACCCGCATCTTTACTTTCTTATCCCAGCCGTACTCCGTCTCGGTATCTACGTCCGGGAACTTCGTGGTATCCGGTCCCGCGATTACGCCTTTTGGCAGCCCCTTGGCGCCAAGGGCGTAGCCTTGGATATTGATATGAGAATAATCCGCCGGGTAATCCTTGTCCCCACCCGCGGTCACGTCGCCGAATGGCCCGGGGTAGATCACCTCTCTGCCCCTGAATGAGGATTTAAAGACCTCGCAATTGCCGCGGCATGTGTCAACACATCTTGAGCACAGGCCAGAGGATGGAACTACGTTTCTTGAGCGGTTCGATGTCCTCGTTGCATCGCTTCCGCCCGGACTGCGTAAATTACCCATGACTACCTCTCTTTCTTCCGTTAACCGAGTGCACAAGTTTTGTGCACTCCTGGACATAAATTAAGACGCTCCCATTTCGCGGGAACGCCTTTGTTCCGTTACATTTAATATACGGCACTAACATTGTACCGAGCCTTTGTTGTAGGTAGTATTATCCGACTTTCGCCCCGGCTAGTCAAGAAAAATAATCCCACGCCTATTGCCTAAGCCCCGCCAGAGGCTCGCCTCCGCCTCATCATGCTATCCAGGGCAATCAGAAACGTCGGCAGAAAATTTTACCCGTGGCTTTGGACTTAGCGGCTCGAAAATTTGGCGGAATTCCCTCGCTTGTCCTGTTAGACCTGAAAGGTCTAACAGGGCTTGCCTGCATAGAGGGTGGCACATTAATTTATAGCAAGATTTGATATAGTCTAAAGTATCTCATCGTATGCAGGCTCGCTCGGTCAGTTCCGCCATTTTCTCACCGTAAGTCCTAAAGCCACCTCGTTATTACAACA
>JBDRDE010000278.1:0-2937 GCA_043821065.1 Candidatus Omnitrophota bacterium | reverse complement strand
AGTAGACGCTAAAGATGACTCAATTACCGTATTTAACATAAACAATCCGCAAGGTGTGCGCACGATTACGAGCACCGATCTCAACGGCATGCTTAGTAATCCAAAAGGGATGGTACAGCTGGCTGATGGTACGTTCGCTGTAGTAAACGGGGGAATGGGTGGTTCTATAACCATATTTGATATCAACGACCCATTAGGCGCGCGCAATATATCCAATGCAGATCTCAAAGGCATGATGGATATTCCCACTTGTATAACCACTCTTTCTGACGGTAGGCTCGCGGTATCAAACTGGAGCGGGAACTCGATAACAATAGTAGAATTCGAAGAGAAGCGCGAGGCGCCGGATTTCGACTACACAAAACCGAAGGAGACGAGAAGTATCGCTGATGGCTACCTAAACATACCCGTATTCAGCGCGCAGATAGATGAAAAGAGGCTCGCCATATGTGATGCCGATAATCAATCGATAGTGATAGTGGATCCCACAGACGCCACAAAGCCCGCGAGGATACTCAAAAACAAAGATCTCAACAACTCGATCAAAAACCCGATGGGCATAACGCTATTGCCTGACGGAAAGCTCGCTGTGTTAAATTCCGAAGACGCGTCTTTGGCCATAATAGACCCAAATAACAATTGGGCCGCAAAAAGGTTCGCTATAAGTGGGCAGAAGAAAAAGAACGCTCTTTCGGGCCTTATAACATTGCGCGATGGCAGATTGGCTTATTGCGACATGGATGACAATGCGATTATTATATTAGACCCAAGTAAAAACTTTAAGATCGATCGCCGCATAGACGCTTCAGCGATAGGGCATGATCTTGAACAACCTTCAGATTTGGCCCAGCTCTCGGATGGCAGATTGGCCGTTGTAAACAGTGACGAGGACTCAATAAGCGTAATCGACCTCGCGGATCTTTCAAATTCGACGAAGGTAAACATTAGCACGCAATCCAATAATCCCATGCCGCCATATGGCATAACAGCCTTGCCGGATGGCAGGCTGGCGGTCACTTATGTAGAAGGTGACTATCCGATAAAGATATTAGACACTTCTCAAAACTGGAAACAAGTGAATATCTCAAAAGATGCTTTGAATAAGTCAGTCGTAGAACCGTACGGTGTAACTTTATTAAGCAATGGAGCTCTCGCAGTATGCAATAGCTCTAACGGTAATGTAACCATAATCGAATTTGAGGAGAAGGAGGCCAAGATCGACATCGCCGCCAGGATGCTCGAGGAGAGCGATCAAGAGGCAGAGCAGAGGTTCACCACAGGATCGCGTTATATAGAGTCCAATAGCGTACTCTTCAATAACCACCCAGAGCTCGAGACGCGGTATCTCTTCAACCTATTTTATCTGCCGGAGCTTCTCAAGGATATCCCCATGAATACACTGAGCCCATATCTGTGCTACTTTGATAATAGCGCGCTCAGGATGATGACGCCCGGATCCATTGAAGAGACTCGTCAGTATTTTACAGAGCTGACCCATTCTCAAAAAGAGTCTTTTGCGGGATTTGTAAACGATGTATATACCGACCATATGGACAGAGAAGAGTTCGGGGCGATGCTCGCGCGGTGGGCCAGGCTCCATGACAGGTTGTGCTCAGAGGGCATGTCCGAAGCCAGAGATGTATTTGGCGGGTTTGCCAGCTCGAAAGCCTCGCTTCTCAAGCCCGACTTCGATACCGGATCTATAGAAGACGGGTTCCTGCGCAGCGCCTGCATATATTTAATGGGAGATGTAAAAGATCTATTGAATCCCGAGCAACGCCTAGGCATACCCGGCGTCGTGAGCGAGACCGTAGAAGGCATATCCCTGGCCGCGGTAAACCACACATATAACGCTTCTCCTGAGAGGGTAAGCGCGATAGATTCTGTGGGATCGTACAAGGCGCTCGTGGATGATCAGGTCGGCACAGACAACCTTTTGGAAATGGATCAGGATATCAACAAGGCCGTCTATGGGCAAGACAAGACCGACAACCTCCTTATGCGGGAGAATGTCCAGAACGCCAGGGACGCGATAGTCACCGAGCGCATCGCCGCGCGCTGCCTCAGGCTGTACTATGAAAAGCATTGGCTGCACAGGCATGTCAGGGCCGCCAATATGGATGCTATCTTCTCATCAGAAGAGATCCCCGCGGAAGACAGGGGGCGCATACTGGAAAGGGTTATGGTATTGGATAGAATCATAGCGGGCCGCATGTCGATGGGTAAAAAGAGGCCACAACTGGCCGGCGCGCTCGAAAACGAGTATAACTCAGCCTTCATAAAGATAAGGAATTATATAGATAGCCAGACCGGCGATTGGATAGTGAGCGTAGAAGATCCCGCGGGCATGGATCTTCGCACGATATTCGGCCCGTTATTCGTGCTGGGCGAAAGCACCAAGATCGACAGCGCCATGTCTGAGGGGATACTCGGTATGGGATTTTATACTAATTTCGCGGACTTCGACATGGTCAGTATCACCACCGGAGTCGGAAACGGCACATTCCACGAGCTCGTCTTAGAGAGGCAAAACGGCAGCATAGTCATAACGAGCCTAAAAGAGCTCAAAGGGCCTTATAAGGGCACGCGCATCGAGCGCGTCAAGCGCTTCAAAGAAGGCGAGACCGCCGACCTAGACGCGGTATTTATAGAATATAACACGCACAGGTATATAGCGGCTGTACAGGACGTAGACATAAACTACAATGGCAAAAAGATAAACGAGAACCTCGATCTTTTGAGCGCGGTGTCTACCCCATACGGTGATTTTTCGCTCTATCGCACCGATACACCATATCAGAGGCTTACCAGGAGCATGCTCTACGTTGAGCATCCGAAAACAGATGAGTACTTCGCCCTGGTCCCGGAGCACTATTTAGAGATATTAAAGTCTAAAGGGTTCGTCATGGATATAGGCAAGGGGATACCGCTGGTCAG
>JBDRDE010000277.1:0-8992 GCA_043821065.1 Candidatus Omnitrophota bacterium | reverse complement strand
TTCCGGCGGGTATATACTCTTTAGATTTGCATCAAAGATAATAAACAAGGCCTGGGCTTTTGTATTGTTTCTTCTATACCTCATTTATCCTCCGGTTATATATTCTAATCTTTTTGAGTTTCATCCTGTCACGCTTTCGATACCTTTCTTGTTTTTGTCATTCTGGGCTTATAGAGAAAAAGAGATGGCAAGATTTGTGATCTTCTCTCTTCTGGCGATATCATGCAAAGAGAATATACCCTTGGTCATAATAATGTTCGGCGCGCTGGCCCTGATCGAAAGGAGGCCTCTTAAGTGGATATGTATGCCGGTTATTCTAGGTTTATCCACTTTCGTAGTGCTGGTCTTTTTTATCAAGTCGCATTTCAACAAAGGGATAATAGACCTCTTCGCTCTTTACAGAGAGTTTGGCGATAGCCCGAAGGAGATTATATTGGGCATGATAACCTCGCCCGGAAAAGTGATCAGCGCCATAACATCAAAGGATAACCTCAACTTTGTGATTAAACAGTTAGCGCCGGTAGCCTTTCTGCCGATACTGGGCGTTAAAAATCTCATACCATCCATCCTTATCCTCCTCCAGCATGCTTTATCCTGGAGGTCGACAGAGAAGGTGATAATCTTTCACTACGCGGCTAAATTTGTGCCTTTTGTATTTATCTCCACCGCTTACGGTCTAAAAAAGATACTCTCTTCCAAATACGTAAAAGAGCTGGGCGTTCTAGGCGCCCCGTTGTTAATGGCACTCCTTTTAATATCATCGATCGGGGTGAACGTGATATTGGAAAAGAGGATATACGATACTTTGGGCAGGGCGTTCAGGCTCCCGTCAAAGGAGAAGGCCAACTTTATCAATCAGAAGTACGTGGATATGATACCGAAAGACGCCGCGGTCGCGGCGACGTTCAGGTATCTGCCGAAGCTCTCCCAGCGGGGACAGCTCCATTCTTTTCACCACTTCTATATGGGCACTTACACATTCTCGAAGACTATGTATCCTTTGCCTGAAAAGCTGGATTACGCCCTTGTGGACTTTAGCGATGATATGGCTTTTAACTTCAGAAGCCCAAATTCCTATAATTACCTAAAGAGGTTTTTCTATCGCTACAATTGGCGAGTAGTGGACTTTGACGGCTCTGTCGTGCTTTTTGAGAATTCCGACAAAAACGACCTTACAAGCCTTTTCAGCCTTATCAAAGGCGAACCCGAAGCCGATAGGTTTATAAACGGGAAGATAAACGATGAGATAGAGCTCATAGGGTTTGACTGGTCTGCGGGTGAAGGGGATAAGCTCTGGGAGGGGCACTTCTCATTCTACTGGCGCTGCCTCAAGGATACGAACAAAGACTATAACGCCTTCGTAGCGCTGGTGAACGCGTACGGCCAGACAGTTAAGTTTGACAGAAAGTATACCTGTTACCGGATATACCCGACTCACCAATGGCGCGAAGGAGAAGTGATAAGGGAAGACTACTGGTACGTGTTCCCGTCAAATATGCCCAAGATGAAGTACTATCTTACCATGGGGATGGTAGATGAGGCGGACAGGCAGGCCGTCAGGTTTAAGGCCGACAAAAAAGGTGTGCTCAACAGCAACGGCTTCGTCGTGCTCTTAGAGATATAAAGGAGTTTATGAAGACTAATAGAATAGAATGCAATCTTTGCGGCTCCAATAGTTATGACACCATCTATAAAAGCAAGACAGCTGCGAAGACTTCCGATGAGAAATACCGCATAAGCGAAGCGGATATACAGAAGCCATCAAGGCTCTTTAGGTGCAACAGCTGCGGCCTGACGTTTGCCGATCAGGACAGAGATGTGAGATACTACATGTCCCAATACGCCGATATGATCGATAGAGAGTACCTGGAGGAGGAGCGAGGGCGCCGGCAGGCGAGCGTAAGGATATTGAAGAGGATAGAACGGCATAAACGGCAGGGTAAGATACTGGACATAGGCTGCGCGAACGGTTTTTTGCTGGATGAGGCAAGGCGCAGAAAGTGGGATGCCTATGGGGTGGAGGTCTCAAAGTGGGCCGTAGGATACGCCCGAGAGAAATTTAATTTGAACGTTACGATGGGGACCTTAAGGAAGGCCGCCTTTGCTGACGGCACTTTTGACGTTATAGTGCTGCTCGATGTCTTGGAGCACCTGACCGATCCGAAATACACACTTATCGAGATCAGGAGGATCTTAAAGAACGACGGCGTGCTCTATATAAGTACACCCGACATATCAAGCGTCATGAGCAGGATGCTCAGGGCAAAGTGGTGGGGCATAAACAAGTTCCATCTCTATTATTTTTCAAAAAAGACTCTCGAGAAGATGCTGGACGCGTCCGGTTTTAAGGTAAAAAAGTACCATCCCCACATAAGGGTCTTCTCTGCAAAATATTGGGTCAAGAGGTTCAAGATACATAGTAAGTTTTTATATAAGATGTTAGATTTTTTATCAAGGATCGGTAATTTAGGCAAGGTCCAGCTCAAGATAAACCTGCGCGACCAGATAGAAGCGGTCGCGGTCAAGGCGCGGAAACTCGATTACCTGGTAAGCTCAGCCTCGGCCAAGAGAGAAAAGACCGTAAAGACCGATATGAAAGCGGTGGTCGTCCTGCCGGCGTACAATGCCGAAAAAACCCTCAAAAAGACCGTAGATGATATACCCAAGGACGTGATAGACAAGATCATACTGGTGGATGACAATAGTACAGACAGGACGGTAGAGATTGCCGAGAGTCTGGGACTCATAGTAGTACGGCACAAAAAGAACATGGGGCTACGGCGCGAATCAGAAGACGTGCTACAAACAGGCGCTGGAGGAAGGGGCGGATATCGTGATAATGGTACATCCGGATTACCAGTATGATCCGGCCATACTGCCCAACCTTATAAAACCCATACAGAGCGGGGAAGCGGATGCAGTATTCGGATCGCGCATGATGAAAGGGGGCGCACTCCTGGGTGGGATGCCGCTATGGAAGCATAACGCCAACATACTGCTGACCGCTTTCGAGAACATCGCTATGCGCACTTATCTGACTGAATTTCATTCCGGATTCAGAGCATACAGCGCGGATCTGCTCAAGACCGTAAATTTTGAGGCCAACAGCGATAAGTTTGTGTTCGACACGGAGATAATAGCTCAAGCCTTGATGCACCATTTCAAGATAGAAGAGATCCCCATACAGACACGGTATTTTGATGAGGCCTCGAGCATAAAATTGCTGCCCAGCATTTTATACGGATTCGGTATAATCTGGACCATGATAAAGTTTGCCTTGCACTCAAAGGGCATATATAAATTCAAGCAGTTCGAATAGGCAGACGATACTAGCGGAATAAGCGGCTTTATTCTTTAAGCTTCAGTATATCGACCCGGTGAGTTACCTCATTGCCTCCGAAGGATGTTACCACATGGTAATTCGCGTTTAAATACTCCTGTATTTCCGGGAGGAAGTCTCTGTCCGCCACATTTATCGACTTCGCGAGGTAGGAAGTCTCTCTGGACCATATGACATAACGCGGCCTGATCTCTTGTAGATCCCCCAGGAGTTCTTGGCGATATTCGCTCGTCGTCCACGCGAAGCCGGCTATATTGAACCTCCCTACGGACGGCCTGTCCGCCAGGAAGTTATAGATACCGTGCTCGGGGAAGGTAAAGACTTGCTCGCCGGGTTCGGTCACCGATTTTATATATTTCGTAACCCCGTCAATTATCCCTGCCTGCCCGGAAGGTACCTTAATGCCTCGGGCCCGGCTCGTCTTAAGCGGGGTCAGCTGTATCCTCGAAACGTGGATATAGTTCGAATACATAGGCATCACTTCTGTCTTATGTCGCTGGTAATCGCGCCACCCTTCCAGATCGCGGTAGTATCTCTTATCCGAAGAGATAGCGTAACCGGCCAAAAGAAAGAAGATGACTGTCCAGATGGCCAGCATATCAGGCTTACCTTCAGGGGTAAATATGGTCCGCGCGAGTGTGGTGATCCTCACAAAAACGTGATCCATCAGGACGAAGCCCAGGATGACTACGGGCTGAAACGCCATTGCGAACTGCGGTCCGGCCAGTGAGCGCAGAGCCGTTTTATACATCAGCAATCCGTATATCGAGAGGCACAATATAGAATACCCCCTCCACGATATGGTCCTTCTGAGCATACGATGTATCACAAAGAGGATGGCGCCGCCCTGCATGATTATGGGGAGCATGAGCTTGAAGTTGTATCCGAGGATATTATCACGGGCCATAGAGAAGTACTTGCCTATATCTGCCGATCCCTGGCTCCAGACTTTCATATGTTTCGTTAAGAGCACCACGAATATATCGATATACGGGATGAGGGCGCCTTTTATGGCGAAATAGGATAGAAAGAGACCGAATACGGTAGTGGCTCCTAAAACGAAGTAGGTAAGGCCGTTGACGTTCCACCTCTTCTCATAAAAACCGGTGTATATTAAAGAGAGAAATAGGGTGAACCCCATGGAGAGGAGTGATGTGATCCCGACATCGGGGGTTACGAAGAAGGCTATAGAGCCGAAGAGTCCGGCGATGTATGCCCAGCGCCTCGTACCTTTTTTAAAGAAGAGTATTGCGGCTAGGATGGCCAGCAGTCCGAATGTAAAACGGGGTCCGCCCCATCGCGTTGTCCAGAATGGGTGGTGGGTCTCGATGATGAGGGCCAGCGCCGAGATATAGGGCAGGAGCCTGTTCTTCGAGATCCTCAGACATATAAAGTACGCTACTATGATGGTGAGGATATTCGCGAAGAAGTAGTAAGCCCTTAGTACAGCGAGGCCTTTGCCGAAGAGTAACATAGCGAATGCCTCGAAATAGATATTGAGCGGCCCGAAGAGGGTAAAGATATCCTTATAAGGGATCTTTCCGTGGGACAGATCGTTTACCAGGGCCACGTCCGTCCCCGCCTCGAGGTGATCTATATATCCATGCATAAACACGGGGTTGAAGAGTACTATGATGATCCCAAGGGGGATGATCCAGTAATCGAGGATCCAGAGCCATTTTGTTATCTTCTTTGGTATCATAATTTTTAGTCTATAATGCGATAAGATTTAGATTTAGAGAGAAGCCCCCTGTTTACATCGGGCGGCCTCTTTCCTCCGGCCACTTCTTTTGCCAGGAATATACCCATATCGAGACAATGATCGATATTATTATAATTAAATAATCCAAGGCGGCCGGTGCAGATGATATTTTCTATTTGGTTGATCTTTTCGAAGAGTTTGTCGATTCTCTCTTTATAACCTATGTCATAAACGGGATAGAAGTGGGGGATTCTGGCGACTCCGTGGCCCGCAACGTCTTTCCCGGAGATTATCCCTATCTTTTCCAGCCCTTTTATACAGCGTCCGGCGATTACCGTATCGTCCTCTCTCCATATCGGATCGCCTTCGTCGCACGTAAAGTCGCAGGAGAGGATAGTGCTCTCTTTGGGGAGGCCCACGTCTGAAAAAAGCTTCTGTTCAGATATGCGCGAGAAAATAATATCTTCATCCGTATCTGTACAGAAGATCCAGTGGTCATCGAGTACCCTGGACTTATTTACGATAATATATACGACTATAGAGTGGCGCATCCGGATAAGATCATCATCTTGTATCGAGTCTTCGGGAAAGAGGAGCGCGGTAAGCTCCCTCACCGGTATTGAAGATACGAGAAGGTCGGTCCGGACCTCATCGCCGTTATCAAGTACGATAGATCGTATCGCGCGGCCGTTATGTATAAGCTTGACGGGCCTTCTTCGCAGGTGGACCCTGCCTCCGCCGCTCTCGATCTTCTCCTTCATGCACTCACAGATGTCATAAAAACCACGGTGCGGGTAGAGGACGATATCCGCGTCGGCGTCTTTCGACTCCTTCTTGAGGCCCAACAATTTGAATATGATATCGTAGATACTCTTTGTCGGGATTCTGGTCATGGCGAGATCCGCGCTCAACTTCAGCGGGTCTCCCCATATCTTCTTCGCCAGCGGCTTGAAGACGACTTCGTAAACCTTCGTGCCGAATACCTTAACGCAGTAATCCTCATAACTGACGGGTGTGTGCCTGAAGGGCTGTTTTATCATCGTCTCTAATAAGGAGACGCCGAAACTCACCAGCTCGGGCAGAGAGAAGAGCGCCAGCAGTTGGCCGAGCTTTACGGGATAATCCAGCAGGCGCCGGCGTATGACGATCCGGTGCTTCCTTTTTACCTCTCTCAATCTATCTTTGCCCAGCTCTCTGAATTCGTCCATTATGCCTGGGAGGACAGAGTATATCTTATGCGGACCGTAGTCGAGCCGGTAGCCGTTGAGAAGATGGTACCCGCATATCCCTCCTATCGTTTCGCCTTTTTCATAGAGAGCGATCTGGCCCTGTTTGAGCCGGACCAGCTGCCACGCCGCGGCCAGGCCGCTCGGACCGCCTCCGAGTACAGTGATCTTTTTCATCTTCTCTTCCTCGCGATCATAAGGTACTGACTTGCAAAATAAGGTATCAGGATTTTCTTGAATCCGGGAATGACGTAAAACGCCCGCGCGACCTTTGCCAGGAAAGGCGAATAGGCGCTCAACCTCTCTACGAGGTAGTTATACGCTAGTAGCTGAAAGTGAGGCCTGTGGGCGATTCTCTCAAAACCGGTCTTCTCCATGTATTGATGGAGAGTCCCGGGCGTAAAATAGAAGAGGTGGACCGAAAGGAGAAACCACCATCTTCGGCCGAATATCTTTGCAAAAAAGTCATCGATGCGCGGATAATTAACCACCAGGAGGCCGCCGGGTTTTAAGATGCGCCGTACCTCCCCGAGAGCCGCCATAGGATCGGGTATGTGCTCCAGGACGTCCCACATCGTGACGATATCGAAGGAGCTATCGTCGAATCGCTGCTCTTGAAGGACTCCCGGGTATATAGTTACGCCGTAACGCTCTTTCGCGGTGGTTGACATCCAGCCGGACGGTTCTACGCCGCAGGCGTCATACCCTGCGTCCGCGGCCGCCTTGACAAATATGCCCGCTGCCGCTCCCACATCGAGAAGCTTGCCGCTAGGAGAGAAGCGCTTTATTATCTCTACGCATTTTTTAAAGGTGATGAACCTGCCTCGCTCCTGAGAGACGTATGTTTCGTCTTCCGCGGATGAATACCCTTTTAGTATCAGATCTTTTTTGGGGCGGGGAGATATATATATGAGCCCGCATCGCCTGCACCGGACGACCCTCTCACAGAAGATCTCCGAACTGGAGGACGAATAGATCTTCGTAAAGTCTTCCCGAGTTTTAGGGATCTTCTCCGTATCGGCTTCGTACACCACATCTACGTCGCCGGATCCGCAGAGGTTACACGGTATATCCTCAAAAAACTCTTTGTTATGCAAGGTATTCTCCGTCATTTTTCAAAAAATGTTTGATACGCGTAATAGAGATCGACAAAGACGCGCCCCTGGAGGAGTGATTTCCAGAGCCGCCTGGCCAGATAACCCATGCGGAAATAGAAGCGCCTGTGGAAGAGGTCGTAGTACCGCTTCATAGTATCCCAATCGAGGGTGGGGTGGTTGTATATATTATAAGCATTGTGGAAATTATATCGGGACCAGTCCCTTGTCTTGATAAGCCCCTTCTGCTCAAACTCATCGTATATCCGGGTGCCGGGAAATGGCACGAGTATCGTCGCCTTGGCAAAGTCGGGATTGAGTCTTATGGCGAATCGAATCGTTTCGTCCATGCTCGAGACGCTCTCTCCCGGCAGGCCGAGCATGAAGAATCCTACCATCTCTATGCCCGATCTTCTGATCATCCTGGCCGCGTTGAGGGCTTGTTCCAGCTTTATACCTTTTCCTACGGCGTCGAGCTGTTCCTGGCTTCCGCTCTCAAAACCGATCCCCACCTGATAGCACCCGGCCCTCTTCGCGAGATCGAGGAATTCCCGGTCGATCGTATCGACGCGCACGCCGGTCCTGAGGTTCCATGTCATATTTATTTCATTTCGTATGATCTCCTCACAGATCGCCTTCGCCTTATCGATATCCGTAGTGAGCTGATCGTCCAGGACATGAAATTCACGATAACCGAGCTTCTTCAATATCCGTAATTCATCTATGATGCGGCCGGGTGACTTGACCTTAAATTTTCTTCCGTGGACCGTCTTGTTGCAGAACGAGCAATTGAAGACGCATCCTCTGCTCATCTCTATAGGCCCGACTGGGTTATTCCTCGCTATGACGAGCGGGCAGGCGTATCTTTTTGAATCGAACAGGTGAAGGGCGGGGAAGGGGAGCTCATCTATGGGGATCTCCCTACTTTTAGGACACGAGGTATCGCAGGAGTTCCCATTTTTCTCATCTTTAACGTATACGCCCTGTATAGTTCCGGCCTCCGCGCCTCTGGCTATATGCTTTACCGCTTCTTCCCCTTCTCCTACTACAACGATGTCAAATGAGGATTTATTGAGACTCTCGATGGGCAGGGAAGATGCGTGGGGCCCTCCCAGGATGGTTGTTATCTCTTTCGATACGCCCTTGACCTCGTCGCTTATCATAGAGGCCTCGTAAAAGAGGGGAGTCGTCGCTGTAGTGCCCGCCATATCCGGTTTAAACTGGGAAGTCTCTCTTCGGATGCAATCCTTTACCTGAGATGAGTTGAGGAGGGCGAGATCGACTATCCTCACATCGACGCCTTCGGCTACGAGAGATCCCGCGACCATGGCCAGCGACATGCTTGGAAGTATCGGGACAGAGGCCTTTATAGACGATCTTTTATAGATCGAAAAGGAGCTGGGCGGATTGAATAATAAGACCTTTTTTATCATCATCTATATAGCCTGTATCGGATGAGAGTAAACAATGCCTCAATGCCGTCCCGGTACGATATCTTCTTGCCTTCCTCGAAGGATCTGGCGTTATAGCTTATTGGAACCTCGTATATTTTATATCCTTTTATGAGTAACTTGGCGGTGATCTCGGGACAGAACTCAAATCTTATACACTTAAGAGGTATATTCTTGAT
>JBDRDE010000276.1:0-2076 GCA_043821065.1 Candidatus Omnitrophota bacterium | reverse complement strand
GTGCTACTCTTTGCGCTTTTGTGTCTCCTTTAGCCACAAAAACACAAAATATTAAACACCAAAACACAAAAAACATTTTTGTGCTTCTGTGCTACTCTTTGCGCTTTTGTGTCTCCTTTTTTATATTGTCCAATATCTCATAAATCCTCTTGGTGTGCTCCAGTGATTTATCCTGCCTGAACGTTATCGCCGGGACATACCTCATACTTATCCTATCTCCTACAAGCTTCCTTATAAAGCCCGCCGCGCTCTGCAGCGCGTGCTTCGCGTTATTCGCGTCTTTATCTTTACCCAATACGCTGTAGTAGACATAAGCGTTCTTCAGGTCTTTAGTGATCTCGACTTTTGTAACTGTTATAAAACCGAGCCGCGGATCCTTGATCTCTTTCTGTACTATCATGCTTATTTCGCGCCTCAACGCCTCCTGAACTCTCTCCGGCCTGGTTCCCATCCCGTTAGATCTCCCTCCCGAATCCCGTTAAAGATCTAACGGGACCCATTATAGAATCTCCATTTCGTAGTTTATCAACTCTTGAGCATCCTCTTGGCGAGATCCCGCTCTTCTCTCTTCGTCCTTATCTTCCCGTCGATCTTCGCGAGCAGGATCTTCTCCAAGGCCTCTCCCATTCCGGGCCCGGGTGAGTAACCTATTCTTTTCATGTCGATACCCGAAAGAGATATCTTCACCCTGTCGTGTTTCAACAGGAAGTCTGTCATCGCCTTCTTTAACCGGCCCTCTTTTGTCTTCGCCATTAATAACAGGATAACCTCGTATGATAGCCCGCGCAGCTTCCTATAGACCATGGAGGGCCTAAGGGAACCACGGCGGGACAAGAATCTCAATGCCCTATCCCCATCTTTCTTATTCGAGAGTATCCTTATTTTGTCTTTGCGCCTGAATATAAATTTTTCGCATATAGACTTTACGCTAGCTGCATTGAGATCTCCGAAAATCGCCATCAAATATATGAGCCAGCTGTCTAGCGCCCTCTTCTTTAAAGGAGATCTTCTATACCAGCGGCAGACATCATCGATAGCCCTAAAGAGCTCTCCAGACTCTCTGCCGAGTTTTATCTTGGGATGTATAAACCTCAATTCGTCCAGCTCGTGCATCCTTGTGATGGCCCGCGCGGGATCCTCTTCTTTAAGCATGAGGATGAGCTCGTCCCTTATCCTCTGCTTTTCGGTCCTGCCGAACATATCCTTCTTTATGGCGGTCTTTATAAGCTCTTCTGTAGGCGCATCTATCCTGAAGCCGTATCTCTGTTCAAACCGGACCGCCCTGAATATGCGGGTCGGGTCATCTATAAAACTGCCTTTATGCAAGACTGAGATCACACCAAGCCTAATATGTCTCTGGCCGTTAAAAAAATCTATGGGCCGGCCAAAGTTCTCACCATCAATAGCAAGTGCCATGGCATTTATTGTAAAATCGCGCCTGTAAAGATCATCCTTTAGCGAACCGAATTCTACGTCAGGCAGCGCGGCGGGCCGCTTATACTTCTCTCTTCTTGCGGTGGCGAGGTCCACTTTAAACTTCTCTCTCCCGGACAAGCCCCATGGCATCACTACAGTTGCAGTCCCAAATTTCTTATGTATCACGAGAGAGCCCTTCACCTTTCTGGCAAGTTCCCTGCTGAACTCTATGGCATTCCCTTCCAGTACGATATCGATATCATAATTCTTTACGCCTATTATGATATCTCTTACGAATCCTCCTACTACAAAAGCCGCGCAATGCCTCTCCCGGGCCATCTTCCCGACAAGCATCAAAAGGCCGAGCAGTTTCTTTGGTAAGACCTTGCGTAACTTCTGAGAATCTATGTGGTTCATAATAGGCGTCTGTTTTAGCGGATAGCGTATAGCGGATAGAAAAGAAAAAAGAAATAAATATTTTTAACTCCATATTAATCGCTTGTCTCTTTTTACTATACGCTATACGCTATTATTCATGCTCTCGGATGATACTTATTATGTATCGACTTCAGCCTCTCCTTGTTGATATGCGTATATATCTGCGTGGTCGATATATCGGAATGGCCCAGCATCTCCTGGACCGTCCTAAGGTCGGCCCCT
>JBDRDE010000275.1:0-7266 GCA_043821065.1 Candidatus Omnitrophota bacterium | reverse complement strand
GTATGGCGCGGAGGGGCGGTTATATTTATGAGGGCGCTCCTGAAGGCATACGGCGTCAGGGACCGGACCGTATGGGTATCGGACTCATTTGAAGGGCTGCCCGAGCCGGATACAGAAAGGTATCCTGATGACGCCGGAGATACGCTTCACTCTTCAAAAGAGCTCGCGATATCGCTTGAGTCCGTCAAAGCCAATTTCGAGAGCTATGGCCTGCTGGATGATCAGGTGCGATTTCTCAAGGGGTGGTTTAAGGATACGTTGCCCGTGGCACCCATAAAGAGGCTGGCCGTGATGCGCCTGGATGGGGATATGTACGGCTCCACCATAGATGCTTTAAACAGCCTCTACCCGAAGCTTTCCGCGGGCGGATACGTGATAGTCGACGACTATGGGGCCATGGAGACCTGCCGCAAGGCTGTCGGCGACTACAGGCAGTTACACAACATCAAAGACGAAATAAAAGAGGTCGACTGGACCGGCGCATACTGGCGCAAGGGTTGATAGGCCCTTGCGCCAGTATGGCGCAAAAGCGCGTAGATACATGGAGAATATATAATGGTCATAGCGTGGATATTATCAGCAGTGTTTATAGTGAGCGCGATCTCACTTATCGGTGTCTTCACTTTCGGGAGAAAATCAAAGGCGTTCGATAGCGCGTTAATACTCTTCGTTGGGTTTGCCGCCGGAGGGCTGATAGGCGGAGCGTTCCTGCATCTTCTGCCTGAGGCCCTGAAAGAGCAGCCGGGGAACATCGTATTTCTATATGCGCTTATCGGTTTTGTGGCTTTTTTCTGTTTAGAGAGGTACTTCCACTGGAGGCACTGCCATGAAGGCAACTGCGATATCCACGCGTTTACGTATCTAAATCTTGTCGGTGACGGTGCTCACAACTTCATAGACGGGATGGTCATCGCCGCCAGCTTTATGACGGATATAAAGCTGGGGATCGCGACTACTCTGGCGGTAATACTCCACGAGATACCCCAGGAGATAGGGGATTTCGGGATACTTATATATGGCGGATTCAGCAGGTCCAAGGCGCTCTTATTTAATTTTATCTGCGCTTTGATGGCGGTGCTCGGAGCGGTTATCGGGTACGCCCTCTCGAATATGATGGGCAATGTGTCGCTATTTTTGATACCGTTCACAGCGGGCGGATTCATATACATAGCCTCATCAGATCTTATCCCCGAACTGCATAAACAGAAGAACGCGAGTAGGGCCAACATGGCCTTCCTGACATTCCTATTGGGACTGGGCTTTATGGCGCTGGTTAAATTGATCGACTGATAAAAAGAGAACCCTTTTTTGGCTTTCCCATAATGATAAGTGTTATTATTCCTATATATAATGAAGAGAAGATACTCTCTATAAGCGCCCAATATTTCAAAGAGCTATCCCAAAAGGCCGAACTCCTATTTGTTGATGGCGGCAGCCAAGACGGGAGCGCCAAGATCGCGGGCAGTTACGCGAAAGTCATACGGGCGGACAGGGGAAGGGGCTCGCAGATGAATTCGGGCGCACGCGCCTCTTCTCACAGTGCCTTGCTCTTTTTACATGCTGATACATCGATACCCGAAGATGTTTTAAGCTCAGTGGAAGAAGCTCTAAAGAGAAGAGGTATCGCAGGCGGGTGTTTGACACAGCGTATTGATAAGGAAGGCCTCATATACAGGATCATCGAAGGCTTTGGTAACTTAAGGGCCAGGGTAACGAAAGTATTTTATGGCGACCAGGGCATATTCGTGGATAAAGAGATATTTTTTGAGCTCGATGGCTTTCCAGCAGTGCCTGTCCTGGAAGACGCTTTATTCTCCAAGAAGCTGCGATCTAAGGGAAGGACCGAGGTCCTTAGAAAGAAGATAACGGTATCCCCCAGAAGGTGGGAGAAGAGAGGCATACTAAAGACGGCGATGCTCTACACTTCGCTTAACATACTATTCTGGCTCAGGGTGCCTTTGCAGAAGATAAAGGATCTTTACGAGGACTTAAGGTGATGAAGCGGACGCTTATCATATTTGCGAAGGAACCGACAAAAGATACGGTAAAGACGCGCCTGGCAAACTGCCTATCGCAGGCCCAGCGTGTCGATCTATGCAAAGCGTTCCTGCGGGACGCCATAGATCTAGTCAAGAGCGTAGAGTGTGAAGAACGTATACTCGCTTACGCGTTTGAAAAAAGGCCCACCTTTATAAAGAAGTCTGTGTCAAAAGAATTCCGTCTTTATAAGCAAAAGGACGGGGATCTGGGAGACAGGATGGTCGACGTATTTAATTTTGCGAAAGAAGAGGGCGCCGATAAGATCGTTATAATCGGTTCGGATACGCCTACTCTGGCGAATGAGTTTGTGGCGGCAGCCTTTAACAGGTTGGATGACAGTGATATCGTCTTGGGGCCCACGGAGGACGGCGGGTATTACCTTATAGGGCTCAACACCCCAAGCCCCGGCCTCTTTAAGGGCGTAGAATGGAGCACAGGGAGCGTCCTCGGTCAGACCATAGATAACGCGAATGCCCTCAAAAAGAAAGTTGCCATACTGGATATGTGGTATGACGTTGACGATGAGGAAGACCTCGCCTGCATGATCAGGTACTTGGGAAAAGATACCTCCGGCGCGTGCGCGAAGTGGACCAGAAGGGCGATCAAAAGGATCTACCTTGACAAATGATACTATAGTGGTATCATTAAATCAGGAGAGAGAAGATGGCCAAAGACTTTAGAAGCGCTATATCCTCGGTAAATGAGCTATTCGCCAGAAGGACGGCTCTCGAGGTGCTGCAGGTCAATCTTGGCAATATGTGCAACCAGAGGTGCGTACATTGCCATATAGACGCCGGCCCTAAGGGCGACAGGAGCATGTCCAGGGAGGTAATGGACGATGTGATAGCCTTTTTATCGAAGAAAAGAGGCCTGATCCTTGATATCACAGGCGGTTGCCCGGAGCTCAACCCGGATTTCAGATATTTTATAGAGAAGGCGAAACCATTTGTTAATAAGATAACCGTAAGGAGCAACCTTACGGTATTTTTTGAGGAAGGCATGCAGTATTTACCGGGATTTTACAAGGATAACAAGATCAAGCTTATCTGTTCACTCCCATGCTATACAAAAGAGAATGTGGATAAGCAGAGAGGAGACGGGGTCTTTAACAAGAGCATTGAAGCCCTGAAACTTCTAAACAGTTTGGGCTACGGCAGGACTCCTGATCTGGAGCTCGACCTTGTCTATAATCCCGGCGGCGCCTTCCTGCCTGGAGATCAGGCCGGCCTGAGGAAGGATTACATAGAGGCGTTGCGCGATCAATACGGGATATATTTTAATAACCTCCTTACAATAACGAATGCCCCGATAAATAGGTTTGAGCAGTATCTCAGGGCGAATGGCAACTTCGACGAATACATGAAGCTCCTGACCGAGAGTTTTAACAAGGAAGTAGCCGGGGGCATCATGTGCAGGAACCTGCTGAGCGTAGGATATAACGGCATCGTCTACGATTGTGACTTTAACCAGGCGCTCGATCTCTCGCTGAGGGATGGCAAGGGAAAGGTTATAGAGATAAGCGGGATAGAACCCGGCGATCTTGATAATAGAGAGATAATATTTAAGAACCACTGTTATTGCTGCACGGCAGGATCAGGATCCAGCTGCCGCGGCGCCCTTAAGGAGTAAAGAAAGCCATGAACTACGATCATGATCTTGTAGTATTGGGAGGCGGCGCGGCCGGCCTCGTCGCGGCCACCGGAGGAGCGGCGCTCGGCGCGCGAACGGCCTTGATAGAGAAGAAGCGGCTGGGCGGAGATTGTACGTGGTATGGCTGCATCCCGTCAAAAGCGCTCTTAAGATCGGCTCAAGCCCTCTATGTATCCAAGCGCCTCAAGGAGTTTGGTATCGACGCCCCCGGAAGCAATAGTTATGACCCATCCAATGTAATGTCTCATGTCAGAGAGGCCGCAGAGGAGATAAGCACCCACCACCCTCCGGAGGTATTCGAGAAGAGAGGCATAAGGGTACTATTCGGAGAGCCTAAATTCATCGATAGAGAGACAATAGAATTAAATGGAGAGAAGATACGCTCAAAGAGATTCATCATATGTACCGGCTCCCACCCCATGGTTCCGCCGATAGAAGGATTGAGAGATATAGAGTATCTTACCAATGAGAGTATTTTTAATATAGATAAGCTCCCTAAGTCTTTAGCCGTTCTTGGAGGAGGGCCTATAGGTGTTGAGATGGCCCAGGCGTTCTCAAGGCTCGGAGTCGATGTATATATTATAGAGATGCTCGATAGATTGCTCTTCAGGGAGGACATAGAGACTGCCGGGGCGCTGCAGGATAGGCTTAAGGCCGAAGGGGTCAAGATATATACAGGCAGAAAGGCGGTTAAATTCGAAAAAAAAGAGCATGGGGCAGAGATAGCGCTTGAGGATAAGGAGAGTGAAAGATCCACTGTGAGGGCAGAGAAGGTGCTTGTAGCGATAGGCAGGGCGCCCAACATAGAAGGGTTAGAGCTGGATAAAGCGGGAGTAAAGTACAAGAGGCAGGGGATAGAGGTGGACAGCCGCTTAAAGACGAGCGCAAAGAATATATACGCGTGCGGTGACATCGCCGGCCCTTATCAATTCAGCCACATGGCGGAGTACCAAGCGATCATAGCCGTCGGCAATGCCTTATTCCCTTTCAAGCGGAAGGTAGATTACAATACGGTCCCCTGGTGTACTTTTACGGCCCCTGAGCTCGCGCGTGTGGGCCTTACCGAAGAAGAGGCGCGCAAAGAATTTAAAGATGTAAAGGTGTACAGATCAAACTATTCCGCAAATGACAGGGCGGTCACAGACCTGGAAACCGATGGTTTCGCTAAAGTGATCTGCGGCAAAAGCGGGCGGATATTGGGCGCCCATATAGTAGGGGCGAACGCGGGCGAGATCATACATGAATATGTCTTGGCCAAGTCTGCCGGATTGAAGATCGGCGCGTTGAGCTCGGCCATACACATATATCCCACACTTGCTCAAGTAGTAAAGAGGTCGGCAGACCAGTATTACACAGAGATGATGCAGTCCGGGTGGTTCTCATTTTTAACTAAAGCGATGTTAAAATTCTTAAAATGAATGAGACCATGACCCCGCACCGTACAGCGCGGGGTCATATGGTCGAATTCATTCTGAGCGAACGAAGAGAGCGAAGGATCTATGGATCAGAAGCGCGAGCATTTGGCCTTAAAGCTTATCATAGGCTTAGCGGTCATTTTCGGAATATGGTATCTCGTCAAATGCCAATGCCTTAATCTAAAGGCGTTGACACCCGCCGCCATAAGGGACTATATCCGACCATTTGGGAATTATGCCGCGATAGCCTATATGGCCGCGTATGTCCTGAACACGATATCGGTATTTCCACCCATAGCCCCCTTGTCACTAACGGCCGGGCTCGCTTTCGGCGCCGCGTGGGGCGCCGCCTATCTTATGGCCGCCGCGATGATCGGCACCAGCTGTACCTTTTTTATATCAAGGTTTTTTGGCAGGAGCCTGGCGGAAAAGGCGCTAAAAGGGAGATTTAAAGACCTGGACGAGAGACTTGAGAGAAACGGTTTTATGACGGTATTATTCTTTAGGGTAGTGCCCCTGGTGCCTTACGAGGTCCTCAATTATGCCGGCGGACTTTCCAAGATAAAGTTCAGGGACTATTTTTTCGCGACCCTTTTCGGGTTGATACCCGGGGTTGTTATAGCGGCATTCTTCGGTGGAAGCCTGGGCGAGATAAACGGCCTGAAGGACATATTGGCCCCTAAGTTCCTGATAGCGGCGGGGCTTATGGTGGCCATACTGGCCGTTCCCGCGACTTATCAGATCATAAAGGGTATCATCGGCAGAAAAAAGGCGGGCGGATAACTTGAAACGCAACTTTTTATTTATGGGTATTATTTTTACGGCAGCATCGCTATTATCAAGCGGCCCTGAGATAAAGTTTCTTCGTTACAATTGGTTCGTGAATATAAAACGGTAGTTTAAAAGTGGGAGCAAAACATGAAAACAGCACTGTTGGCGTTAGTTATTATCGCATTATGCGCGTCCGGCGTTATGGCGGGCGAAAATGAAAGCTTATATAAAACCGACACAGGGTCCCAAGATGTGGCGGTGAGTGGAAAGATATTTTTCTCAGATTACTATTCGATGGGTGGCGAGAAATGCGCGGCATTCCTCGAGACCGAAGACGGCGCTCTCATCTGCGTGTTGGATAATCTAAAGACCAATGACCTCAAGGGCGATATGGGCTTGACGGCAGGAAGGGTAAAAGTGACCGGAAGCATGGTAAAAGATTCTCACGGGAAATACCTCAAAGTAGAAGACTACGAAGTAAAAGACAAGAAGGGGACCCCCAAAAACTATACGGCACAAAAAGGCTCCGGCGATGAACCAGAAGGAAGCCACGAATAACACCCTGATAGGCAAGGGGCTGATCGCGGTCGGTATCATCATATCTTTTTTGTGGATCTCGATAATGCTTCTTTCAAGAAAATTTTATTACGATATCCCCAATATCGAGATGCCGACCGGATCATTTATAGCGATCTTTACGACAAGTCCGGGATAAATCCATATAAATACGCTCCCGGCGCCCGCAAAGAGATAATAAGATCGAAGGCCTTTTCCGCGAAAGAGGCCGAAGAGCTGAAATCTCTCGAAAGGCCGCGAGGCGAAGATACGGTCTCTTTCGACAGGATAGGGCATAGGCTGGTACCTACAAGATAAGCGGGACGGCGAGCGGGACCATCAGGGCCGGCTCGAAGATAATATATACAATATTTAAGAATGTGTTTTTTAACAGAAAAATAATGATATAATCTTGCAGAGGGGGAACGATTGATGTCGAAAACAAGAATAGAAAAACTTAACGATTTCGGCCAGAGTGTCTGGCTGGATAATATAAACAGGGCCTTACTCGATACAGGCGAGATAAAAGATTTGATAGGCGTGGGGCTGCGCGGCATGACGTCTAATCCCACGATCTTCGAGAAAGCGGTCTCATCGAGTGTCGATTATGATCAAGAGATCGCGCGCTTAAGCGCCTCAGGTAAGGCGACATTTGAGATATATGATGATATAACGGTAAGAGATATACAGGATGCCGCCGACGCGCTTAAGGGTGTTTACGACGAGACGGAAGGCCTGGACGGATATGTAAGTCTCGAGATAAATCCCAAGCTGGCCTACAGCTTAGGCCAGACCCTCAAGGAGGGAGAGAGGCTTTATAAAAAGGTCGATCGCC
>JBDRDE010000274.1:0-4181 GCA_043821065.1 Candidatus Omnitrophota bacterium | reverse complement strand
TGATACTAATATGGTATCATAACACCATAGAGAGGAGGTAGAAATGAAGAAGTTAATATTTATTGCTAGTTTTTGTTTGATCTTGGCGCTTATTATAGCTTCACCCGCGATCTCGGGTTCTGGCGTATGTGGTTTGAGTGGAGAAGAGAAGGGTGACCACTCCCACGCTTCCAAGAAGGTGGATGCAGAATCCTGTTTTGGCGGCGTATGCGCCGTGGCGCTTGAGAAGGGCGGAGTAAGAGAGATAACATACGAGCAGTTTCAGCAGATAAGGGCCTCTGGTGAGGATTACGAGCTCTTGGATACTTTATCTGAGGAGAGCTATGAGAAGGGGCATATTGAGGGAGCTGAATCGTTCCCGGTAGGGATGATAAACAACGAGACCGCGCCCGATAGGCTGGATAAAGATGATAAGATCATCGTATATTGCGGTGGTTTCAAGTGTTCAGCGAGCACGAAAGCGGCGCACAGGCTGATGGCCCTCGGTTACGAGAATGTCCTGGACTACAAGGGCGGATTAGAGGATTGGCAGGAACACGGGCACGAATTGGAAGACTAGATAACGATAAAACAAGAAGG
This sequence comes from Candidatus Omnitrophota bacterium, assembly GCA_043821065.1. Classification (GTDB taxonomy): domain Bacteria; phylum Omnitrophota; class Gorgyraeia; order JABMRJ01; family JABMRJ01; genus JAZFTF01. Next base: position 3,602 of record JBDRDE010000274.1, on the reverse strand, counting down.
AGGAGGAGAGCATGGGATGCGATAGCTGTGGACCAAAACCAAAGAAGAATACCGCTAAATACGCATGCAGGGCATGCGGCAAAGTAGAAGAGAGGGAGGTCCAGGAAGGCCGGCAGCAAAAGAGCTGCTGCGGCCAGCCAATGGATAAGAAGGAATAGCAGTAAGAGTCGTAGGAGGGGTAGTGGTAGTAGGCCAGGCGCTGCAGTGCAGCTAGACCTGGCCTACTATTTTGCCTATTTGTTAATTTAAAAAAAGCTAGATATGGGGCTTTGACTATCTCTTTTCGTATGATATACTTGATAAAAGCATTAACAATCAGAAGGAGAGCGAGATGAGCATAGATACGCTAAAGAAGGCAATGGCAAAGAGGTATTTCGACAGGTGGGCCATGTCATATGACAAGTCCATATTGCAGCATCTTATCTTCAGGGCCTCTCACGAGATGTTTATAAAAGAGATCTCCGTTATTAATAGTGCCAGGTTCAAAGTGCTTGATATCGGCTGCGGCACGGGAGAGCTTGCCAAAAAACTCTCATCCCGGTTCAAAAATGCGAATGTCAACGGCGTGGATATATCGGAGACCATGATAGAGAAGGCGAGCGCGAAAAATATGGATAAGGCCGTAAGTTTCAGGGTAGGCGATGTCGAGAAGCTGCCCTATAAGGAGAATAGCTTTGACGTTTTAACATGTTCCCATTCATTTCACCATTACCCCAACAAAGATAAGGCGTTATCAGAGATGCACAGGGTGTTAAAACCAAATGGCCACCTTATGATCATTGATGGCTCCAGGGATGTCTTTCTGGGCAGGATAATATTCGATATTGTGACCATGGTAGAGAAGCACGTTTATCACCTATTCCATGGTGAATTCCGTGAGATATTCGCGAAGAACGGATTCGGGGACGTTATGCAGAAGAGATTCAATCTAGTGCCGCAGCTTCTAACGGTAGGCAGGGCGTTCAAGGCATAAGGCCGAGGCAGTGTTCTAACTCATTAACGGTGGAGGGCTATTTGCCCTCCACCTCTCTTTTGTATTCTTATTGCAAATAACTCGATATATGTTATTATATTAGCGGCGATTATAAGGAGCGTGCAATATGAACATAGTTATTGTAGGCGCGGGCACGGTAGGGACCAGCCTGGCCAAGTACTTTTCCGGCAGGCACTACCACATTGCCATCATTGAGCAAAATGAGGCCCTTTGCGAACAGATAAAGAGCAAGCTCGATATCTTTGTGGTGGAAGGGAAGGGCAGTTCCCCGGCCGCGCTCGAGAGCGCCGGCATACGCACGGCAGACATGCTTATAGCAGTTACGCCGAGCGACGAGACCAACCTGCTCGCCTGTGACTTTGCCATGCAGTATGGGGTGCCTAAGCGGATCGCCAGGATCACATCAGACGTATTCACTAAGAACTCTTCTATAGACCTCGATCAGGTGGGTGTGACCAATGTCATAGAGCCGGAATGGGAGTTGGTCAGAAAGGTGCTTCAGTATGTGGAGTTACCAGGTGTCGTAGAGACCGCCAATTTCCAATCTGATAATATCTACCTCCGAGGCTATCGCGTCACCGAGGATATGCCCATCGCCAACAAGACGCTCTATGAGATAAGCCAGATGTCCAAGGCCTCGCCCATGCTTATTGTAGTTATCACCCGCGAAGGGAAGAGCCTGTCGCCTGTGGGAGACCAGATGCTCATGCCGGGCGACAAGATAGTGGCTATAATGCCCAAGAGCTCTTTTAAGGATTTTCGCGCCCTGATAAACCGTAAAGCCGCAAGATTGGGAAAGATCGTCGTCTTTGGCGACTCCCTGACAGCCATACATCTCGCTAGCGCCCTTAAACCCATGGGCGAAAAGGTGATGCTCGTCGATCCGGACCCCCAGCACGGACAGATAGCGGCGTCAGAGCTAGAGGGGGTAGAGGTGGTCCATGGCGACTGCACCGATACCGACACCTTGCAGGAGCTAAATATCGAACGCGCGGACTGCTTTATCGCGGCAGGCAAGGACTCAGAAGACAATATTATGTCGTGCCTGCTGGCGAAGAATTCAGGCGTAAAAATGGTGATAGCCTTAAGAGATGATGAGCGATATATCAGGCTATTTGACTCGCTTGGTATAGACCACGTGGTCAACCCGCGCGATATCACCGCTAACATGATCATCGAGAAGATCCAGAAAGTCCCTATAGGAACTTATTTGCAGTTAAAGACCGCCGATATAGAGATACTGCGCCTAAAGGCGGATAAAAAGAGCATAGTTGCGGGAAAGTCGCTTCGCGAACTCGACAAGGATTTTAAAAAGTCTGTCATCGTGGGAGCTATTGTGCGCAAGAACGAAGTAATCATCCCGTGGGGCGACATAACCATAGAAGAGAACGACGAGGTTATCGCGTTTTGCCGCAAAGAGCACTCAGGCTGGGTGAATAGATTATTCGGTAAGAGATCGCTCGGCGGCCTCAAAGCGGCCAAATAACCCGGATCAAGAAGGCCCCGTGAATAAGAAATTCGTATTTTACTCGCTTGGCAAGCTGTTGGAGATACTCTCCTTTATTCTTTTAATACCCGCTCTTATCGCATTCTTTGAGGTTCCGCTCAAAAGTTTCCCCGGAGTATTATTCGACCCTCGGCTCTTCGGTTTTATCACCGCGATCGCGGCATCTTTTGTATGCGGCAACATGCTAAAGTTCTATGGCAAGAGGGAACTTATCGGTTCAGGCATAAGGGAAGGCTTCGCTATAGTCACATTTGGATGGTTCGCCCTGACGCTCTTCGGCTCCATACCCCTTACAACCTATTTTCTCTCCCTGGCCGATATTATTTCGGCCGACACCGTGATCCGCGCGTTTACGGACGCTTATTTCGAGATCATGAGCGGTTTTACCACTACCGGGGCCACCATCCTGACCAATATCGAGCAATACCCGCAGGGGATCCTCTTCTGGCGGAGCATGAGCCACTGGCTCGGTGGGATGGGGATCATAACACTTGCCCTCGCGATACTGCCCGCTTTCGGCATAGCCAGCTATCAGATGTTCCGCGGCGAGATGCCGGGCCCTACGGCTGAACAGCTCAAGCCCCGCCTTGCGGAGACCGCCAAGATACTGTGGGGGACATATGTGCTGCTCACATTCGCAGAGACAGCGCTCTTAAAAGTGGGCGGCATGACCCTCTTCGACGCCTTCTGCCACTCTTTCGGGACCATGGCCACAGGCGGTTTCTCAACGAAGAATGCCTCCATAGGCGGCTATAACAGCGCCTATATCGAGTGGGTGGTCATCGTCTTTATGTTCTTCGCGGGCATGAACTTTATCATCCACTACAGGACCCTCTTTAGCAGAAGACTGGATCTTATAAAGACGAACCGCGAGTTCCATTTTTACACGGGCGTTATCCTTGTGGCGATCATTCTAGCTACTGCCGTTCTCTCATCTGGGGGTATATCTTCGAAAGGCCAGATATCAAAAAGCTTCAGGAACGAGCCTCTTTCATCGAAGGCGCTTGAAGAGAAGGTGCTCACAGAGCGTGCTAAGATCGCCTCATTTCCTGACAGGCTGCGCCACGCGGCGTTCCAAGTAGTATCTATTACGACTACGAC
>JBDRDE010000273.1:0-8613 GCA_043821065.1 Candidatus Omnitrophota bacterium | reverse complement strand
AGTGTTATTCAACAAGATCTCCAAAATGATAAGGGCCAGGGCCGCCATCAGAAAGATACCGAATAGCTCGATATATTCCATGTAACCCTTCTCTTTTATCGGAGTCTTCTCCAGGGAATCTATCTCACTGTATATCTTTCTTAAAGACTCGGTGTCAGTGGCCCTGAAATAGGTGCCGCCGGTCTTCTCTGCTATGGCCGTAAGCGCCTTATCGTCTATAGGTATATTTACCGCCTGGTAGACGATATTGCCGAACATATCCTTCATGGGATACGGGGCCGTTCCCCTGGTGCCTGCCCCCACGGTATACACCTTTATATTCAGGGTCTTTGCCGCCTCCGCCGCCACTGTCGGGGATATCCTGCCCGCATTATTGATACCGTCGGTCAATAGTATTATTATCTTGCTCTTGGCCTCTGTGTCTCTGAGCCTGTTCAATGCCGAGCTCAGGCCCGAGCCTATTGCCGTGCCATCTTCCATAATGCCTATCTCGACCCTATCGAGATTCTGGAGCAGCCACCCGTAATCAAGCGTTAGAGGGCAGACCGTGTACGCGCGCCCGGCAAAGGCGACTAGGCCTATCCTGTCATGCTCCCTCTTTCCCACGAACTCCTCCATCACCCTCTTGGCGACCTCCAGCCTGTTCTGCCGTCTCGCCCCGATCTTGAAATCTTCTGCGAGCATGCTTGTGGATACATCGACGGCCAGCACTATATCTATGCCCTCTGTCTCTATCACACTCTCCTCTATCGAGGACTGCGGCCTCGCCAGGGCCAGTATTATCAAAATGAGCGCGGCGCACCTTATATATATGGTATTTCGGCCCAGGATAACCTTCAAAGAAGGCCTCAGGCCTTTTACCAGCTCACCGCTCGAGAAGAGCAATGCGGGGCCCTTGCGCCTCATCTTGGTATAAATGGCGGGAATAAACGCCAAGGGGATCAAAAATAGCAGGATCGGATCATGCCATATCATCATCGGGCCACCCCGTCAGCCTCTTTCGGCCTGGTCTGGTCTATCAGCCTCTTGGCCGATTGGGAGCTTGAGCTCACCTCTGAATCAGTAGGCCCATACTTGGCGAATTTGACCAGATCGCAGCCAAACATGAACTCCTTTAAAAGGCCCTTGTCATCTTTTGAGAGTTCCTGGGTATCTCTCGCCTTTATCAAGAACTCCTCGGTCGTCATCTCGGGCGCGCGCAGGTTGAACCTGTTCTCGAGATAACGCCTCACTATATCCGACAACTCTGTATAATATTCCTTTATCCTGCCTTCCTTTAAAAGCCCTCTCGCATTAAGCCTGTCGAGGGACTCGTAAGCTATGATATGGGCAGGCCTGGGTGGCGGCGCCGCAAGTTGACGCATCTTCTTTCTCGCGAAAAGATATGCCCCCGCAACTGCCGCCAGGATGATAAGTATTACGCCGATGATCGGCAAAAAGTATAATACCCCTTTGATCTCGACCGGGCCCTTAATATCGCGCACATCCAGGATACCTTTCTCGCCTTCGAGAGCGCTCTTTACCGCCACCGCTATCCCGTTCGCCTTAACCTCTCTCCACTCGTCTTCGCCCATCCGCCTGTATTTGACCACGGCCTCCGGTATGAGATATGAACCCGGCTTGTATGAATTAAGCATATACTTGTGGGTGATCGTCTTCTTCCCGAAGATATTCTTCTCTTCGTGAGAGTCGAATGCCTTTATATCCAGGTCCCCTATTTTGTCTTTAAAGAGCGGGAATTCGGCCTCTATATCCTTATCAGCCGACACCGTTATAGAGTACGCTATCCTGTCCCCTATGCCCACACCAGGCCTGTCGGTGAGCGCCGAGACCTGTATGGGCAGATCCCTTTGGCCCCCTTTATCTGCTGCGTCTGTCGCGGATGCGGCTATTAAAAAAAACGCCGCCGCCAGGCCGAAAACCAAGCGCCTCATCCTCTTCATCTCCTTCTTATCTCCCTCATCTTAAAGAATTTCATCAGGCTCTCTATATACGGAACATCTGTGCGGATATCCACGCTATCTATATTTATGGAATTAAAGAGCTTCTTTCTCTCTTCTATCCTCTGCGCGGAATTCTTTTTATATTCTTCCCTGAGCGACCGGTCAGAGGTATCTACGAGAAAGCTCTTTCCGGTCTCGGCGTCCTCAAGATTTATCATGCCGGCATTCGGCAGCTCTGTCTCTCTGGGGTCCGTTATCGTGAGCGCTATGACATCGTGCCGTTTATTGGCTATAGAGAGCGGCTTTTTGCAGCTCTGCAAACCTACATCCATGAAATCATTCTTTGTTCTCAGGCGAAAATCCTCCTGAGCGGAATTCCCATCGCTACCTATTTTTGCCTTTATAGTTGAGGAATTACGCGAAGGAGGGTTGAAGCCTTCCGCGTAAAAGTCGGATATTATGAACGTGACCGTCTTTCTCTTCGAGATCCTGCTGAGATATTCTATGGCGGAAGCTATATCCGTGCCCTTGCCTTTCGGCTTGAAATATAAGGCCTCCCTGATAACGCGCAGTACATGGCGCAGCCCCTTTCTGGGAGGGACGAACTTCTCTATCCTGTCCGTAAAGGCCATGAAGCCTACCTTGTCATTGTTCTTGATGGCGGAAAAGGCGAGTACCGAGCAGAGCTCAGCCGCCAACTGGCTCTTGAGCTGTTTGGCGGACCCGAAATGGCAGGACATCGACATGTCGAGAACGAGCATCACGGTCAGCTCTCTCTCCTCGACAAATTTCTTTATATGGGGCGTGCCCGTACGCGCGGTGACGTTCCAATCGATAAGGCGGATATCGTCTCCCGGGAAGTACTCACGCACCTCATCGAACTCCATACCCCCTGCCTTTAAAGACACTGTGGTACTGTCCTGCGAAGACGTCCGTGGCTAGGCGGGAAGTGGTGATCTGTATGCGTCGGACCTTATTGAGGATCTCTTTGGGTAACATAGTCAGTCTGTAGTCTGGAGTCCGGAGTCCGGAGATCGAGAGCAAAGACACGCCCCTAAAAATTTTGTCCTTTTAAGGCGGCTGTTTTTCTTCTGCTCTACAGACTCCTGACTCCGGACTATGGACTCTTTACGGTACCTCTATTTCGTCAAAAATGCGCTTTATTATATCGTCTGAAGACTTCTCTTGAGCTTCGGCCTCATAACTCACTATGACGCGGTGGCGAAGTATGTCGGGCCCTATAGACTTGACATCCTGAGGCGTCACGTAGCCGCGCCCCTGTATGAAGGCGTACGCCTTGGAAGCCACGGTCAGATATATGCTGGCCCTTGGGGAAGCCCCGTATTGGATAAGGTCGGATATATCGTCCAATTTATATTTCTTGGGTTCTCTGGTGGCAAATATTATATCGAGTATGTACTTCTCCAGCTTTTCGTCCATATAGATCTCATCAACTATGCCTCTCGCTTTAGTGATGTTCTCTGGGGTTATTATGGGCGATACCTCTATCTTCTTGTCCGTAAAGCTCATGCGCCTTAAGATCTTCTGCTCCTCTTCGATGCTCGGATATGTGATATTGATCTTGAGCATAAATCTATCTATCTGAGCTTCAGGCAAGGGGTAGGTCCCCTCCTGCTCTATCGGGTTCTGTGTCGCCATGACGAGAAATGGATCACCCAATTTAAATGTCTCCTTGCCTATAGTTACCTGCCTCTCCTGCATCGCTTCAAGAAGCGCGCTCTGGACTTTCGCAGGGGCCCTGTTTATCTCATCGGCCAGTATCACATTGGCAAAGATCGGCCCCTTCTTGGTGGTAAAAGTGCCGTCTTTGGGATTATATATCAGTGTGCCGATAAGATCTGCCGGCAGGAGGTCCGGGGTGAACTGGATCCTCTGGAAGCTCGTCTTTATGGCCTGCGACAATGTCTTTATAGACATCGTCTTGGCCAGGCCCGGCACGCCCTCCACGAGCATATGGCCGTTTGCCAATAGGCCGACTATGAGTCTCTCTATCAGGTACTTCTGACCGACTATGACCTTTTCGATCTCGGATATGAGAACGTGTACGAACGCGCTCTCCTTCTGCACCTTCTCATTTATCGCAGTTATTCCCGCTGTGCCCATGGTACACCCCCACTTAAATTGTAATAAAGGTTTCTGTTGTATACCACGCTTTCCTTTAAGGAAAGGGGTAACAGTCCCGCCGTAGGCGGGACGCCATAGGGGAAAACTACGTTTTCCCCTTGGAACGATTTGGGCGCAAGCCCCGCCTTGTTTATATGTTGGCGGGCCGAAGGCGAAAAAGCTCAAACCGCACTTTTTCGCCGTAGGCCAAATCGTTAAGTGGTCGGGGTGAGAGGATTCGAACCTCCGACTTCTTGCTCCCAAAGCAAGCGCTCTAGCCAAGCTGAGCTACACCCCGATTAAGACCTAAATGACAGTATTATTATATAATATTATCCAATGTAGTCAAGAGGAGTTATATCGCTCCACCTGTATACTGCAAACTGCCTGAGCTTTCCGGTGTTGCTTGCTCGACTCAGCGAAGCGCTACTGTGTACCTGCCTCCGCTCGTCGCTCACAAAAGGAACGGCCTTTTGTTCGCTGTAGCGAAAATCGCTTAGTATGCTAAAAAGCATATAATCTTGGAGGCGCGATAAGGTATGCGCGATTTTAGATAGTCGCTCCGGTGGACCCCCGACATCGCTTATATGTTGCTAGGGTAGCTATATTATGCCTCAGCATAAACTTTATGCTGTATAAGCTTTTCGGTGTTGTTTGCGAGAGATTAGATTTTTTTGGCCATTCTAGTCTTGGATACAGGTGCTTTTGGACTACACTTCGTTCATATCTAGCTGTATTGTGTAGTGCATACGCACTAACGCGAATGAGCGTATGAGGCAGCTTTGCAACTTGGCAAGCGAATGAGCGCGTATGTAGTTACCTTGTTTTTACTATAGCAGCATATAGCGCGTAGCGAGCTTCTGTATCTTGTGAGGCGAGCGAAGTAAGTCCAAAGCATCCTCCTTCGCCCATAAAAGAGTTTCATGGATGTATTGGGCTTCGGAGGGATAGTCCCTACGAAGCCAAACTTACATCTTTCAATAAGCTCGGCGAAGTAGGACACGGGTAAAAAAATCGGTCGAGCAAGCGACACCGGAAAGCTTGGGCGGTGCTTCGATGCTGCCGGATTTGCTATTGACTCGCCGGTGCTTATATGGTAATCTATCATAAAATAAATATAATATTGATATATGAACCCCGTTAGACCTATTGAGCCAACCTGCGCAACTGTGTCAAGCGGGGTAAAATAGAAGGTCTAACGGGGTGAATATAACAGTTTTAGGCGATGGGGGTTGGGGAACATCTCTAGCCATCAAATTACACAATAATGGCCACACAGTAAGATTGTGGGGGGCCTTCCCTGACTATACACGCTCGCTAAATGAGACCAGAGAGAACGTAAAGTTCCTGCCTGGCGTCAAGATACCGGATGGGATAGAGATAACATCTGACGCCAAAAGGGCCTCTGCCGGCGTTGAGCTTTTCGTTGTCGTCGCTCCTTCTAAACATGTAAGATCCGTCATGAAGCGCTTTAAGGAATTTGGCCTATCCGGGGCCAAGATAGTAAGCGCCACAAAAGGCATAGAGGAAGAGACGCTCCTGAGGATGTCTGAGGTCATAGAGGATGTCCTGGGCAAGGTCAGGTTGGCGGTTCTAACCGGTCCGACTATAGCGTTTGAGGTGGCTCGGTCGATGCCCTCCACCATAGTCTCCGCCTCGCGAGACGCGGAGTTTGCCAAAGAGGTCCAGGCGCTCTTTATGTCGGATAGCCTGAGGGTATATACGAGCGTCGATGTTACCGGTGTAGAACTTGGCGGGTCCCTTAAGAATATAATCGCGATAGCCAGCGGTGTGGCTGACGGCCTGGGGCTCGGGGCCAATTGCAAAGCGGCCATCCTTACGCGCGGCATGCAGGAGATAACGAGGCTCGGCCTGGCCATGGGCGCGAAGAGAGAGACATTCAGCGGCCTGACCTGCATGGGCGATCTTATAACCACATGTATGAGTAAACACTCAAGGAATAGATGGCTCGGCGAAGAGATAGGCAAAGGCAGGAAGCCGGAAGAGATAATAAGATCCACGGAGATGGCCGTAGAAGGCTTTGTGACCGCAAGATCGGCGCTCGCGCTCGCGCGAAAACATAAAGTCCAGATGCCTATAGCAGAAGAGATGCACGAGATACTTTATAGCAACAAAGAACCGAAGACGGCGGTCAGGTCCTTGATGGCCCGTTCGCCGAAAAACGAGATATACTGAGATCCCAAGCCTACCAGCCTCTATCCAAAAAACCAAAAATTTATCCCTCTTGACAAGCACTTTTATATAGTGTATAATCTATATTGAATATAGATTATAAACTATATAACCGGGTATGGAATATGGATGCCAAGATAAGAAGACTCCAGGAGCGCGTTTTGCGTGTCTTTTCCGATGAAGCTGACAGCTTTGCCCTTGCCGGTGGCACAGCGCTGGAATTATACTATCTGAAACACCGGTTCTCATTGGATCTCGACTTCTTTTCGCCGCGATATACGGACGCGGAAATAAGTAAGCTTGTTCGCGCTTTTAGCAAAAAATTAGACAAAAAGATAGGCCTTGAGGCCGAATTCTTGACCCCTGGCAGAGCAAGGGTCAAATTTTATACCATCCCCATAGCGGGACACGCACGTCCGCTAAAGATAGATTTTGTGGAGGACATTATTTTGAAAAGGCCTTCCATCAGGCTCTTTGGCGGAGTGCGCGCATATAGCGCGAAGGACATATATATGATGAAGATCGCGGCTATATCCGGGACCACCCCCGGGGTAGACCGGGTCGGCAGAGAGGGAATAGAGGGCCGGATGGAGGCTCGGGACGCCTTCGATCTTTATATGCTTTCGAAAAAGATACAATCCTTACATCTCTTTTTGCGTGAGGTGCCGCCCTTATTCCAGCGGGGAGTCATCCATTGGTATAGGAGATTCTCGCGTCAAGACCTTAAATTGGCGCTTATAGACATGGATATTTACATCAAAGAGTTTAATCCTTCAGAGATGATACGCTACCTGGAGAGCGAGATACGCGAATTCGCGAAGGAGATGGCTGAATAATGAAGATCGCGAAATATTTCTGGGACCTTAATCAAGAGGCTTACAAGGATCTGAAGAAAGTCCTCAATGATCCGAAGCACCCCAAGTTCGCCGCGAGGATGGTCACGCTTCTATCTAGGTGCGACAAGCCTAAAGAGCTCTTTTCGCTAATATCTAAGAAAAAATTTGTAAGGGCGTGGCCGAGTATCAGGGCATATTGGGCCAAGCGGAGGTTGGGCCTCGATTTCAGGGACTGGTGGGAGACGATATACGAGGAGATGACGAGACAGGACCAGGGCGAATGGCCGAAAGCGCAAGGCGCGCCGCCGGAGTTATTTATCAAAATAGGCGGCATGATCAGACAGAGAAGGATCGCGGAAGGGTTGAGCCAGAAGGACGTAGCGGCCAGGCTTGGCATGAGACAGCCCGATATATCGAAGATAGAGGAAGGCAAGAAGAACATAACCCTCTTCACGCTTATGAAGTTATGCAGGATCCTGAAGATCGAAAAGATCGACATGTAGCGTGATGATGATAAATGCGTGAAAGCCAAAACCACCTATAATTTGGGGACGTCTCCCGCAGTTACAACAGCCTGCCATATAATCAGTTGCGAAAAGCAATCGTGCATTTTTGCCCTTTTCAGATACTATATCAACATGGAAGCAGAAACAGCATTAAGTTCATTGTGCGCGGCGGCTGTTTGTAATATGTTGTATTGTATCGCGTTATACGCGTGGGAGACGCCCCCATGAAGCGTCCCCATGAAGAAGTTTCTGTTTGACTATATTATTATATTATGGTAATCTACGTCATATTAGCGTATAGAAGCGGCGGGGCGTGGCGCAGTTTGGCTAGCGCGCTTGAATGGGGTTCAAGAGGTCCCGAGTTCGAATCTCGGCGCCCCGACCATTAATGAGCAGATGAGTTACGAAAATCCTCGATTTTCGTAACTCATAGGCTACGTTGTTAAGATGTAGGCCGCCTGCTCGCAAGTGCGCGAGCCGGAGCCGAGCGCGAGTCCTCGGCTATACCGACAATCAAGAAATAAAGGTGAGCGAATGAGCAAAGTGAATGTTGGGTTGATAGGTTTTGGGACGATAGGGGCCGGTGTCGCAGAGGCGCTTATAAAAAGAAAAAGCTATCTTAAGCGCAAGGTCGGCTTTGAGATCGACCTCAAGAAGATATGCGACAAGGACCTCTCTTCTAATAGAGGTGTCACTGTAAGCAAGAAGCTCTTTACAAGGAATGTGGATGATATACTGACCGATCCCGACATTGATATAGTGGTGGAGCTGATCGGCGGGATACATCCCGCTAAAGAGATCGTCAAAAAGGCCCTGGCCAACGGCAAGTATGTGGTCACCGCCAATAAGGCGCTTCTTTGCGAAGAAGGGAGAGAGCTATTCGAGTGCGCCAACATTCACAAGAGGTGTATCCGTTTCGAGGGCGCGGTCGGAGGCGGGATCCCCATCATAAAGTCCTTAAAAGAGGGGCTTGTTGCAAACAATATACAGGCAATATACGGCATAGTGAAC
>JBDRDE010000272.1:0-4320 GCA_043821065.1 Candidatus Omnitrophota bacterium | reverse complement strand
CCATAATATCCCGCATCAAGGTCATGTCGCATCTGAATATAGCGGAACGCCGCCTGCCGCATGATGGCAGGTTCAAGATAAGGGTCCGCGACCACGAAGTCGATTTCAGGGTATCGATACTCCCTACCAGCTTTGGGGAGAAAGGGGCCCTTAGAATACTGGACAAGTCCCAGGCGACGCTCGATATAGATAAACTCGGTTTTGAATCTAAACCGCTCGAGGAGCTTAAAAAGGCCGCGCTCAAGCCCCACGGCATGATACTCGTCTGCGGCCCGACGGGATGCGGGAAGACGACGACTTTGTACTCCCTGCTCAAAAGTATCGATTCGCCGGATAAAAATATAGTTACCGTAGAGGACCCCGTCGAATATGATCTCAAAGGCATAAACCAGGTGAGTATAAGGCCCAATATAGGCCTCACCTTTGCCTCATCGCTTCGCTCTATACTGAGGCAGGACCCCGATACAATAATGGTGGGAGAGATAAGGGATTATGACACTATAGATATCGCTATCAAGTCTGCCCTCACAGGGCATCTGGTGCTAAGTACTCTCCACACCACAACGGCAAGCGGCGCTATCGTGCGCATGGTCAACATGAACGTGGAGCCGTTCCTCATATCATCATCAGTCATATTGACGGCTGCGCAGAGGCTGGCCCGGAAGATATGCACGAGATGCAGGGAGCCGTACGAAGCGAGTAAGACCGTGGTACAAAAGATGAACCTGGATAAGATCCTTAAGCCCCCATATAAGTTTTATAAGGCAAAGGGCTGCAGCGCCTGCATGAATACGGGATACAGGGGGAGGATAGGGCTGATCGAATGCCTGCAGCTGACCCCAAAGATAAAAGAACTCATAGCGAACAAGGCGCAGGAGAGCCTCATAAAACAGGAAGCCAGAAAAGAGGGGATGACAAGCCTCAGGGAGAATGGCATGCTCAAAGTGGCTGAGGGCTTGACGACTATAGAAGAGATCATAAGGCTTACCGTCGGGGATCAGGATATAGGAGAAGTTGTGTAGTGGTAAATAAGTCAATAGTCGGGAGCCCGGAGTCCGGAGATCAGCACGTAAAAGTACATGCTTAAAAAGAATCCATCTTTTTAAGGATATCTTTTTCTCCTGATCTCCCGACTCCTGACTCCTGACCAAGGACTGATATGGCAAAGACGTTCAGAGAGAGATTCGTAACGCTACTGATAGATTCAAAGCTTCTCAAGAGAGAAGACCTTAATAAGGCCCTTGCCAAACACAAAAAGAGCGGCGGGAATCTCGGCCAGATACTGATAAAAGAAGGGCTTATAAGCGAGAAGAACCTCATGGTCGTACTGAGCCGCGAATTCAACGTGCCGCCTATAAACCTTGCGAGATATAAGATAGACCCCAGGATCATAAAAATCATACCGGAGAGCCTGGCCAAGCAGTATGTCATTATGCCTGTGTCCGAGATAGGGAATCACCTCACCGTGGCGATCGCCGACCCTTTGAATATCTTCGCTATAGACGATATAAAGGCGCTTACTCTGCACGAGATAGATCTTGTGATATCGACAGAGCGCGACATAAAAGAGGCCATAGAGACTTACTATAGATCCGAGCGCGAAGAGGTCTCGAAATTATTGGAAGGGGCCAAAGGCGACGATAAGGAGTTAGAGGTCATTATCGAGCAGGATATCGATCTGCGACAGATCGCGGAAGAGAGCGAGCAGGCGCCCATAGTAAAGGTTGTCGATCTTATATTGGCCGAGGCCATAAAGAAGAGGGCCAGCGATATACATATAGAGCCTCAGGAGAGGGACTTGAGGATAAGGTACCGTGTCGACGGGAAGCTGGAAGAGGCCTTCTCCCTGCCCAAGTCCAACCAGAACGCCATCATCGCCAGGATCAAGATCATGTCGCGTCTGGACATCACTGAGTCGAGGATCCCGCAGGACGGAAGGTTCAAGATAAAACACAACGAAAAGGAGATAGACTTCCGCGTATCGGTGCTACCCGTAAGCTACGGGGGAAAGATAGTATTAAGGGCGCTCGATAAATCAAACTTAAGCGTAGGCCTGGAGAAGCTCGGATTCCTCAAGGGGCCGCTCGATGCCTTCAAGACGGCGCTCGAAAAGCCTTATGGCATGATACTCGTGACCGGCCCTACCGGCAGCGGAAAGTCGACCACCTTATATTCTATTCTCAATCAGCTGAATACTCCGGATAGGGCGATAATCACTGTAGAGGACCCGGTGGAGTACCAGGTGGAAGGCATTACACAGGTACAAGCAAATCCCGATATTGGCCTGACGTTCGCTAGCGGGCTGCGCTCGCTCTTGAGGCAGAGCCCCGATATAATCATGATCGGTGAGATAAGGGATTTTGAGACCGCGGACGTAGCGATAAAAGCGTCGCTTACAGGGGTAATTCTCCTAAGCACACTCCACACCAATGACGCCGCAAGCGCCATAACGAGGCTCATAGATATGGGCGTGGAGCCCTTTTTGATAGCGTCGAGCGTGATACTTCTGGTCGCGCAGAGGCTCTGCAGGAGGGTCTGCGAGTACTGTAAAGAGCCCGTCGACATACCCGATAGCGTCCTCGAGAGGGTGGGGCTGGCCAATGTAAAGAAGCTTATGAAAGAGAAGAATGTCGATAAATTTTACAGGGGCAAGGGCTGCGCGAAATGCAACTATTCGGGTTACTACGGAAGGATGGGCACCCTAGAGGTCCTTGTCATAGATGACAAGACAAGAGAGCTGACCATAGCCAGGGAGACGAGCGATGTGATAAAGGAGCACGCTGTAAAAAACGGCATGAAGACATTAAGGGATAACGCGCTCGAGAAGTTCGTTCTTGGCATGACGACTCTCGAAGAGGTATTGCGCATAACTTCCGAATGAAATACGAAATTAACCCGGTTTGCGGTTTGCGGTGTGCGGTTAGCGTAAACCCTTTCGGGAGGCCGCACTCGCGCTAACCGCTAACCGCTAACCGTGAACCGATATAAGCTTATCTCAGGAGAGGTAGTACAATGCCGAGCTATAAATATGTCGCTAAAGACAAAGATGGCAAGACCATAACAGGCGTTACCGAAGCTGCGACGAACGAAGATCTCATCAATATGCTGAGGCAGCAGGGGTTGATCATCGTGACCGTCAACGAGGCAGAGGCAAAACAGGCGGCCACCAGTTTTTCATTCGGGAAACAGCGCGTTTCACAAGACGACCTGGTCATCTTTTCGCGCCAGCTGGCCACGATGGTAAGCGCCGGGATACCGCTGGTAAACGCGGTAGACATCCTTGGCGAGCAGATCGAGAACAAGACATTTAAAGAGGTCGTATTGAAGGTGCGTGACGATATAGAGACAGGCTACAGCCTGTCGGACGCGCTGGCTAAGCATCCCAATGTCTTTTCTACGCTTTTTGTCAATATGTCAAAGGCCGGTGAATCGAGTGGTATGTTGGATGAGATACTGGATAGAGTGGCGTTATACCTCGAGAAGACCAGCGCGCTGCAAAAGAAGGTACAGTCAGCCATGGTATATCCCGCGATAATAAGCGTGATGGCTATCGGTGTTACTATTTTACTCTTGTTAAAAGTGATACCCATATTTAAAGATATATATGCGGGTTTTGGCGCGGCCCTGCCGACGCCAACCCAGGTGCTTTTGACCGCGAGCGATATTACGAAAAAATATTTTGTTCTCTTCGTCTTTGCTTCTATAGGGATAGGATACCTGCTTTCGAGGCTCATCAAGACTGAGAAAGGGAGGTTCTTTATTGACCGGTGGATGCTCAAGCTGCCCATATTCGGCACGCTTATAAGAAAGATAGCGGTAGGTAAATTTACAAGGACACTCTCAACGCTTGTGCGCAGCGGCGTCCCCATATTGACATGCCTGGAGATAGTGGGCAAGACAGCGGACAATAAAGTGATAGAGAGGGCGGTAGAGAGTGTTTGTGCCAGCATAAAAGAAGGCGAGACAATAGCCGGACCGCTCCAAAAGTGCGGAGTCTTCCCGCCTATGGTCGTAAGGATGGTATCAGTGGGGGAGCAGACAGGGGAACTGGATACGATGCTCTCCAAGATCGCCGATTTCTATGATGAGCAGGTAGACTCTGCTGTAAAGGGGCTTACGAGCATGATAGAGCCCCTTATTATAGCGTTCCTAGGGATAATTGTTGGAACCATAGTTATCTGTATGTTCTTACCAATATTCAAGTTATCAACTATTATTGCAGCGTAAGATCGATTATCACGCCCGATGCCCTTGCTGTGTAAATATAGGTCTCATCTGATTTGACTTTTCATTTTTTTATGGTATACTTATTGTGATAGC
>JBDRDE010000271.1:0-13950 GCA_043821065.1 Candidatus Omnitrophota bacterium | reverse complement strand
GTCAAAATAAGCACCTCCTTTCCTTTCGAGCGGTTCGGCCTCGATCAGAAACAGGTCATAGGCCCCATACTGGAGAACCTGGGAAAGAACGTAGGGAGCATTATAGGAAAGACTCTCAACTCTATCGTAAATATATTCTCTAACGTCATCTTGATACTTATATTCCTCGTCTTCTTACTTCTAAGCAGGGCCAGAGAAGACAGGCCTTCTAATAAAGTATGGGCGAGCGGCGAGGCCAAGATCAAGCGTTATATATCGTCAAAGCTGTCGATATCGGTTCTTTTAGGCCTCTGTGTGGGGATTACGCTTAAAGCGCTGGGTATTGAACTCGCGATAGTCTTCGGGCTCTTCGCCTGCATATTGAACTTCATCCCTAGCATCGGCCCTACCATCGCCACGATACTACCCCTTCCCGTAGTTCTTATGACACCTGAGATGTCTTTTATGCGAGGCCTTCTGGCCATAGCAGTACCGGGGCTTCTGCAGTTCGTCTTTGGGAATTTTATAGAGACAAAGGTCATGGGCGATTCTCTCGACCTCCATCCTGTCACAGTGCTTATGTCTCTTATCTTCTGGGGAATGCTTTGGGGGATAGCGGGAATGTTCCTTGCGATTCCTATCACAGCGATCCTTAAGATGATAATGGAAGAGATCGATGTCACAAAGCCCGCCGCAGACCTCTTGGCCGGAAGGTTACATTAATCAACTCGAAAATATCTTTTGGCTAGAATTTATACTCTATTGCCGCTTTTGGGCCTTTCAACTTAAGCTCTGTCTTCGTCCCGGTATCAGCAGGATTCTTCTCATCCGGATTACTTTTGTGCAGTGTCCACGAACACCCCGTAGAGAGAGATAGGATCATTACCATGCCGATCAACGCGGCTCTATTTATTATATTTATTTTACTTTTTTTGGATCGCAAAGATATTCCGCCTTTACCGCTGTTCGGCCGCAGCTGTTGCAGATATAGGAGAGTTCCTTTATCTTTTCGTTGCAAAGATGCCTCTCATCCGGTATAAGGGCGTCGCACCAATCGCATTTTTTATCCTTTTTATCCGTTGGGACGCAGAGGTGTCCGCCTTGTGTGGGTTTATTACATGTAGAACATACGTGCTCTTTTGTCATTACTTCCTCCTTATATTCAATATGTTATAGTTATGTAGAGATCTCCCCTGTGGCCGCAGCACTGACAGAGTCTGCCCTGGTCTCTTATCCTTAACTTCTGGCCGGGTTTCGTTCCGGACTTTATCTTGAGAGTGATCTTTCGGCCATTATGGTTAAAAAGGGCTTCTCCGCCTATTTCAGCAAGATTCTTTGGGATGGATAAGCTCGCCTTTATATCGGAGTTGACCTTAGGGTAAGAATGCCCGGCACCCGAGGATCCATTATTCATATAGACATACTCTTCATCCCCGCCGCCTTGCATATGTTTGAATATGTCGAATATGTTCTCAAAAGAGTCGCCCGTAAATGCCCGCGATGTCCTGCGTCCACCTGCTTGGCCGGATGAGAAGTGCTTCAGGATCTCGCTGAAGTCGAAACCTTCCGCGCCGGAGAAGCCCTGGGTACTCGCCGCGCCGTACTTTCTATAATTATCATATTCGCTGCGGCGCTTATCGTCGCTCAAGACATAATATGCCTCGGAGATCTCCTTGAAGCGCTCTTCGGCCCTCTTCCTGTCATCCGGGTTCTTGTCAGGATGATATTTTACAGCGAGCTTTCTATAAACCTTCTTTATCTCTCCGGCGCCGGCGTTATCTTGCACTCCAAGTATCTTGTAATAGTCTTTACCTGCCATCTCTCTTACCTTCCCCCTAAAATGGGGACGTCTCCCACAGTTATAACTTATTATACGGTAATCTGTTGCAAACTGTTGCTGTGCATATTTTAACACTCTCTTTTTGGCCGATGACGCTAAATATGCACAATGTGTTTTTAGAACTTGTTCTGCGATCGAGAGTTATGATCGCGGGAAACGTCCCCATTTACTTTCCGAGGTGCCTTATGATGCCGATCTGCCTGGATGCTATGATATCGGCCTTTTTTGGGGCCTGGGCCGGATCTTTCTTGTAGGAGACGTCTATGATCTCTACAAAGTCGGTTGTATACTCCTTTAGTATGCCGAGGTACTCTTCTTTTTTATCTTTGCGATTAAAGCTTAGGATGACCTTCCTGCCGATATGCTTTTCCAGGATCGGCTCGAATGCGTAGCCTGTAGGCACTAACTGCTGCTGGAGCTGCGAGACATACTTATCCTGGCCTGAGAGCGCGGCCCCTATAGGCGTAACTGAGCGGACGCGGCCTATAAGGAGCGTCGAAAGCTCCATAAGAGAGTCTCGCACCGTAGAGAATATATTCTTTGCCTTGCGCCCGAGCGAATGTATATGGCTCGGCGTGTAGTATTTCTTGAGTATCTTCTCGCGCTTCTTCTTCTGCGTTTGGTCCAGGGCGTCTTCGTATCGCACCAGAGCGCCTATAGCGGGAAAGTCGTTCTTATAGAATATGTAGCTCTTTTCTATATGCCCGTCCTTTTCGTCCAGGTAATCCTCTTTATATATGAGCTCGATGCCGGTCGGCTCGACAGACATATTGCCCCAGATATCCTTGCCGTCCCGCATCTCTATCGTAACGGGAAAACCGTTGAAGTCGACAAGGCACCTATCTCTGCTGCGCCCTTTTATGAACGCGCCGATAATGGTAACCAGCGCTATCAGCAGTACGGTGATCCCAAATGTGTTTGTCATCTCATTTACCTCTCTTTAGCTGGTACTCTTCTACATCCTTTGCTATCTTATTCATCATATCCACAGCAAGGTCCGGGTAGAGCCCGATAGTGGTCTCGCCGGATAGCATAGTATGCGTAGCACCATCCAATATGGCGTTTGCGACATCGCTTACCTCCGCCCTTGTGGGCAGAGTGGATTCGGTCATGCTCTCGAGCATCTGTGTCGCCACGACCACGGGTTTTTGGGCAAACAGGCACTCCTCTATTATCTCTTTCTGAATAACCGGAACTTTATAGATGGGAACAGATATGCCGAGGTCCCCACGAGCCACGATAATTCCGTCGGCCTCTTCTATGATATCCCCTATATTCTCCAGAGCCTCTCTGCACTCTATCTTGGCAAAGATCTTACAGCTATCGTCTTTCGAGTGTACCATGCGCCTTAACTCTTTTACGTCTTTAGCCGTCCTTACAAATGACTGGGCTATGTAATCAGGTTTATACTTTTGCGCGGCCTTAATAGCCTTCTTATCCTTATCTGTAATAGAGCTAAATGGAAACCGGACACCCGGAAAATTCATGCCCTTATGCGCTCTCAATACTCCATCCGTAGTAGCCTCTACGCTTAACTCATTCTTGCCCACATCTTTAACCTTGAAGACTATCTTTCCGTCTTCAACGAATATTGATGTGCTTCTTTTAATTATCTTCAGTGAGCCTCTGTAGCTAAAGGGTATCTCTGAAGGGCCTTTGGCGCTATCGGCCTGGATAAACTGGAATCTAGCTCTCTTTTTAAACGTTATGGGGCGAGGTAGATCACCGATCCTTATGCGGTACCCTTCCAGATCCTGCATGATCTTAATCGAGCGCCTCATCTTCTTATTAAGGCTGCGGATCGTTAAGATCTTTTTGATGTGTTCCGCGTGCGTACCATGTGAAAAATTTAGGCGCGCGATATCGAGCCCGGCATTTATCATCTTTCTGAGCACCGCTGGCTTTTCGCTTGAAGGCCCTATTGTCGCTATTATCTTTGTCCTGATCATTTCTTAAATCGTTCCCTAAGTCGCTGCCAGATCCTTTCGAATACACTCATCCCCCGTGACATCCCGCACTGCTTGGCGCACTCGTCGAGCCATTCGAGCATAACGGGATAGACCTCTTTCTCGGAATTCTTGCCGATCAAAACATCAGAGTGGCCGTAATCATCAGGATATCCATTCTCTTTAGAAAATATAGCGATCTGCTTATCCTTTGACGAAACGGCATGGTAGCTTTTAACCACTGCCTCCTGGTCCACAAAAGCATCCCTTCCGCCCGCGGTCACCATGATGGGTATGGTTATCTTGCCCAGATTTGCCGTGTAATCATACTGCTCTTTACTTAACTCACTCGATAACATCCTGCCATTTCTGATAGAGTAAGAGAATTGCCTGATAACTCCGGATGACGTATCTTCTATGCATTTTCTGAAGAGCGCAGAAACAGTCTCCTTATACATATTCTCTCTATTTAAAAGCATCTCTTCCATCGGGTACTTTACCGCCCCGAATGTGATGCTTCTAAGGTCTCCGGCGGTTTTTGTATTTAATAAAAGAGAGGCTGCAAGGATCTCTTCCTGGTCTGCTATTCTCTGAAGCTGTGGGGTCAAAGGATCGGTCATGACTACCATGGATCCTACGGAGATAAAACCCGCTATCTTATCCTCGCCTTCAGTCTCTAAGTAGCCAAACATTATTATGCTTCCCATGCTGTGGCCGATCCAATATACTTTGTCGAAGCCGGACTTCTCGCGCACATAATCTACTATGGCGGGCACGTCTTGATGGATATGGTCGTCTATCGTCCAAGTCCTCTTTGTCACGTCATTAGCTGCCTTAGTAATTACGCGTCCAATATTATTGGGCCGCCACCTTGTCCAATCCTTAAGGCCGGCGGCAAGGGTCTTGGAGCTTAGGCCTGAACCCCTTAGAGACGGCGCCCACACATCATATCCATTCCGGGCAAGATAGCGAGCGAGAGATGACCTCTCATCCAGGTCCCAGAAGAGGTTATTAAAATTGAACCCGTGGCACAATATCACAGCGCCTTTGGACTGCTTCACGCTATCCTCGGATAGATATCTCTTAATAGAGATATCCCATCCGTCTTTTGTCCTGGTTATATGCTCCTTAGTAGATATGCTCTCCTTCTCTGCCTCCTGGCCGAATGCGGCCTCAGCCACAAAGAATATTAATAGAGCAGATAGTAGGGCGGCCGTCAGATTCCGGTATTTTTGCCTGTAGCAGGCTATGGCAAAAAACCGGAATGACAAGCGGGGAGCGATATCATGTAAACCGGAATGACATATGTTTATCATCATGGTCTATTACCCTTTCGCCTGGTTATTTTGCGCCGCAGAATCCCTGAGCCAATCGTTGTCCTGCCCGGCGCCCATATAGAGCGTCCTGTGCGGGAACGGTATCTCAATGCCGAGCTCGTCAAACTTATTCTTGAGCCTTCTCCTGAACTCCCTCATGACCTCCCATTGCTTAATAGGGAGTGTCTTCATCCGGAATTTTATGATCACAGCCGAGTCCGCGAAGTTATCCACTCCCAGCATCTCAAGATCGTCCAATATGAGCCTCCCGAAATATTCGTCTTTCCTCATGCCTTGTCCGACGTCTTTTATTACCTCCATTACTCTATCAACATTTTCTTTGTAGGCGACGCCGATATCGAGGAGAGCCTGGGCATAGCCTTTGGTATAATTTACTACCGTCTTTATCTCGCCGTTCGGGACTATTATCACCCTGCCCTCAAGGTCCCTTAGGGTAGTTATCCTCAAGTTTATATCCTCCACCAGGCCGCCGTACTCTCCCAGCTTGACGACATCATTTATCCTGTACTGGTCTTCCAAAAGAATAAAGAGCCCGTTAATAAGGTCTCTTATGAGATACTGTCCACCGAAGCCGAAGGCCAGGCCCACTATCCCGGCGCCGGCGATCAATGGGGCCAGGCTAAAGCCGAAATTCTCGAGCGTAAAGTATAACACTAGGATTATTATAAGTATACTCCCAAGCCAATTTATGAGCTTCGAGATGGTCTTCATCCTTAATACTATCTCGTCCTCCCTTATTGACTTCTTTCTGCTCAGCATCTTTTCAATGCCGCGCAACGAGAGCCTCATCGAAAGAAATAGGATCAGGCCCATGACCAGTATAGGGATAGACCTGAGGGCGTTGTTGATAAGCCCCCTCTCTCCGGCCTTTTCCATTTTTATATCCTGGAGCTTCTTTGTGAGGGTGTCTATCTGGGACTGTTGTTTATCGAGCTTATCTTTTACTATTCTCTCTCTGTCCTCGATGACACCCAGCTTCTCTTTGGATATATCTGCTACTTTCTCCAGTTTTTGCGCTTCGACCACGAGCTTCTCGGCTTCTTTTTTGAGCCTCGTGTCTTCTGTTGCTTCGGCCTCCTTCTTGAGCACTTCTGCCTCTTTCTTGGCAACCTCCGCTTCCGCGGATTTTATCTTTACGTCTTCCTCGGCCACCCTCTTCTCTTCCTTCACGAACTCGGCTATCTTCGCGACCTCTTCTACAGATTCTTTTTTCTCTTCTATGGCACTTTTCGTCTCTCGCTCTTTTACTTCCAGCTCTCCGGCCTTACTGTCTCCGGACTGGGCAGAGACGCCTGCGCTAAAAGAGATCGCCAGGCCTAAGCATATTGCGCATAGTAATGTGCCTTTTATCCATCTATTCATATTTAGCCTCTTGTCTTCTGTTTTCTGTGTCTCCCGCATAGTCATCCTTTCAGTAATGGTATCTTCCATCTATTCCTTACATCGATATGGTATAGCCTGCCCTGCACCTCTATCGGCACCAGGAAGGTGCTGTTGGCCCTGCCTTCGATAAATATCGTGACGGCGCTCTTGGTTATCGAAAGGTATATCCAGTGCTTCCTGTAGATTATCTTGAGCTTCACGTTCTCCCAGCTCCACGGAAGGGCCGGGTTTATCTTCACCCTGTCATCCAGGATCTCTATGCCGGCAAAGACCCTGAATGCTATGTCCACAGACCCGCCCATCACTCCCGCGTGTATGCTTTCGCGGGTAGTGCCGCCTTGCGTATCGTGGATATCGGACTTCAGTATGCTTATAAACCACTCTCTAGACTCTTTTGACCTGCCCAGAAGGTGAGCGATGTAGCAATGAACCACTTTGCTAAGTGTGGAACCATGCGATGTCCTGGCTTCATAGTAATCGTAATTCTTTTCCAGCATATTCTTACTGAACCTGTAGCCGAGCCTCGATATGAGGTATTTTACTTCATGAAGCGGCAGGAGATAGAATATCATAAGGACATCCGCCTGCTTGGCCAATTTATAGTAGTCGGGTGATTTTCCTTCTGATTTCAATATCCTGTCCAGTCTCTTTATGTTGTGATACTTCTTCCTGTAGACCAACCAGTCGAGCTCCTTCAATCCGAAGAACCCGTCGAACTGGCTTATTATGCCGTCGTCGTTTATGATAACATTCATTTTATATGTTATATCTTTCCACAGATCGAGCTCCGCCTTGTTCAAGCCAAGCGTCTTAAGAAGCCTCATTTTATGATATTGGGGAAGGATCTTTAAGGTCTCTTCAGCCTTAAGGAGGGTCCAGACGATGATCATGTTCGTGTAACTATTATCCCTTACGCCGGGCTTGGTCTCGCCCGGATATTTCTCGTGGAACTCGTCGGGGCCCATGATCCCTTCCGTATGATACCTATGGTCTTTGCGGCTGTACTTTACCATGCTCGCGCCAAATTTCGCTATTGATAAAAGCATCTCCGCGCCGTAAGACTGGAGGAACTTCGAATCCCTCGTCTTCTGCCAATACTGCCAGACATTGTACGCTATAGCAAATGATACATGTCTCTGGATCCGGCTATGATCCGGATCCCACTTACCTGATTTAGGGTTTAGGTGTATCTCCTGGGTCTCCTCTTCGCCTGTAGACGCGCTCTGCCACGGGAACATGGCTCCTTTATGTCCATTCTCCCTGGCGTACCTCCTTGCCTGGGGAAGGCGCCTGTACCGGTACATAAGAAGCGATCTTGATATCTCGGGATGGTGCAGATCGAAAATATGCATCACAAAAACATTGTCCCAAAAGATATGCCCCCTGTATGGCTCGCCATGCAGGCCCCTTGCCGGAAGACTGGCGTCTATCTTGGTATTATGAGGAGAAGCCGTCTGTATAAGATGGAATATATGAAACCTCAGTATGGCCTGGGAGAAGACATCTCCTTTGATCTCTATGTCGAACCTTCCCCACAGGGCTGCCCATGTCATTGTATGCGCTGCCAATATCACATCGAACCAGGGGGGGTTCTTTATAGAGCTAACAGCTTGAGCGATCGGGTCTTCCGCATCAGCGTCTTTAGAGGTAAATATCGAGACCGTCTTCTCTATGCTGTATCTCTGTTTCTTCCGTACGGGTATCCTGAACTCCTGGAATATCCTCTTTCTCTCTTTCGTCCATATCTCCCTGGAAGGCCTTACCTCCTCTTTGCCGGATGCTATCCTTATCCTTGAGGCGAGCGCGATCTCTATTTTGGACTGGCTTGTCTTTGCTGACAGGTATATAGCCCTCTTGCCGCAGCTTCCCATGGAATGGCCTACGAGGTGTTCAGAGCTCAGGTCTTTATACCTCTGGACCCCTTTATTCTGAACGCTCCCATCCAGCGAAGACTTTACCACTATCCATCCCTCGTAATTTTCCGGCGTGATCTCGTACAATATGGCCGCCCGGTGAGGATTTGCCATGCTCACGATCCTCTTTGTCGATATCGTAGTGATCCTCTCATGTTTATCCAGGAGCTTTATCTCTCTGGACAATACACCGTTGCGCATATCGAGCTCCTGGTGGTATTTCAGTATCTCGCACGTGTCGGGCGTCACCCAGTCACCTTCTCCTATCCTGAATGTAAGGCCTAGCCAGTTGGGGCAGTTTACAAGATCATCATTATATATAGTGCGCCCCGAGACCTGCGTGGCAAGCTTATTGTAGAGTCCCGCCATGTATGTGCCCGGGTAGCGGTTCTTGGACATGGGGCTCTCCGGCGCGGCGCCTCTGGTAGCGAAGTAGCCGTTACCGAGCGTGCAGAGCGTCTCTCTCAATCGCTCTTCGGCCGGGTTGAAGTGTGAATACGCGATCTTCCAGCTAGATAACATTACACTCCCCCAAGAATCGCAAAGATACTCTTTACTTCCAATGTAGAATTGACGCGCAGATCCGCAGCGGACACTTTAGGCCTCCTCGAGACCAGAATGCCGGTACCCCTGGTCCGCACAGTCCTGAACGCGTCTTCATCCGTTACATCATCCCCGATATATATAACGGACGCGTCGCGCCATTCGATATTGAGGGCCTCCATGATCCAGCGCACAGCCATACCCTTGTGCCAGCTTATATCCGGCAGTATTTCGAACACCTTCTTGCCCGACATCAGGCGCAGCTTCTTATTCCTCTCCACTATCTCACCGGCGCGTCTTTCCAGCATGGGTACGTCTTTGCCGCGGGCGAGTCTATAGTGAAGAGCGACGCTGAACTTCTTATCTTCTACCAAGACGCCCTCTGTATTTCCGAATTCTTTTTTCAGCGCCGCTGTCACGCGTGATATAAGCGGTATCATCTCTTCGGCTTCGGGCTGTATCATCGAGAATCCCGGGCCATGGATATCGAAGCCATGGCTGCCGGCATAAAAGACGCCTTCTATGCATACGAGTTTCTGGACATCTTCTCTCATCCTTCCGCTCACTACGGCCACTGTGTGCTTTTCTGACAGCCTCTTTATGGCATGTCTCATATTATCCGATAGGACCGCGAGTTCTGGGCGCTTAACTATAGGTGTCAATGTCCCATCATAATCTAGAAAAAATACGAACCTTTTTGATTTTGGGAATACCTCTTCAGGTGATCTATGGATGAGATCTATATGCTCAGGTTTTCTATTAAACCATTTCTTGATGGCCGGGATGTCTATCTCGCTTAAATCACGTACGACTACATCGGCCCCGTTATCAGATAATTCCTTCTCATTCTCTTCCCTGGCCAGGCCAAGAACCAGCCCGAAGGCGCCGTTCCTTCCGGCCTGCACTCCCGAAACGGCATCCTCGACTACCACCGAACGGGCCGGATCAGCTCCGACATTCTTCGCTGCCATAACGAATATATCCGCCTCCGGTTTTCCCTTGAGACCCATCTCAGCGGAGACCACGCCATCGACCCTCGTCTCGAAAAGGTCTTCGAGCTTCACGGATTCCAGTATGGGTTTGCAATTTTTAGACGAGGAAGCGACCCCTATCCTTACGCCCAGTTTCTTGAGTGCCTTTATGAGATCTACTGTGGATTGAAATACCTCGGCGCCTTGGTTGGCCAGGACCTCGCGGAACTTGAAGTTCTTTCTGTTCCCTATGCCGCAGACTGTCTCCTTTTCCGGCGGGTCCGAAGGGTCGCCATATGGTATATTTATCCCGCGCGATTCGAGAAAACTCTTTACGCCCTCGTAGCGGGGCTTGCCGTCTACATATGGCAGGTAGTCTGCGTTATGTGTAAACTCCTTAAAAGGCTCCCCGTCGCGCTTCTCCCTCAATCTCATATATTCATCAAAGGCCGCCTTCCACGCGCCTGCGTGGACAAGGGCGGTCTTCGTAACTACGCCATCCAGATCGAATATCACCGCGTCAAACGGTAATTTAGCAGAATGTTTCATTATAATTTCCCATCTGCAGATATAAATCCGAGAGCTTTACAGACCCTCTCCTTCTTATCTTTTAATGGCACGATCTTCAAATATACCTCTCTTTTAGCGCTATTGACCGGCAGCTGGATAGTCACCTTTCCTTCCTGGGGGATCTTCTTCTTCTCTGTCGCGTTCAGGAACATGCGTGTAAGCTCGCGGTTCTCATCCTGTGAAGTCATAGACTTAAGCGTATATGTTCCCTCTTGGACGTTGAAGAACTTCCTGGCGGCGGCGTTACATCTAAATGTGTTCTTGCACATATCGATGATTATTATCTCTTCCTTCACCAAATCAAGCAAAAGATCGAGGGTTCTGGATAAGAGAGATATCCGCTCTACCCTTAGATTCTCATACTCTCTTAATTGCCCAAGGAACTTTTCTATAAAATCGCTTGTCGTATCTATCTCATCTTTAAATATCCTGCGGTGCCTTATGTCGACCTCATAATTACCGGATATAAGCATCTTCAGTATCTGCGTGATCCTCTTTCGAAAGACCAAGAGGCGTCTCGCCACATATAATATCGTAATCACACCCAAAGCGCATAGCGCTATCGCAGAGAAGAACGCGTTATCTCGCGGGGAGATATACATAAAGAGTCCATACCCTGTTAAAAGTATAGCTATGACCACCAAAACCAAGATCTTAAGTGAATGTCTCATATCACACCTTATTTATTTGAGAATTTTCTGATATTCTCTTCTGATCCCACAACCAGGATCACGTCACCCTCTTCGAACCGCCTGTCGGGAAGCGGCACATCCTCAACAGATTCTTTAAACGTCCTTTCGCCGGATTCATTTATCTCAGGAACCATCTTCTTTATGGCGACTATATTCACGTTGAAGTTCTCCCTGGGCTTTATATGCCTGAGTGTCTTGCCTATAAAAGAGTCGGGGGCCTTTACCTCCGCGATGTTATGGCCTGTAGTTAGCGGTATCTGCTTCATCAGATTTGCCGATGTCAAGCTGCTTGCAACAATCTCACCCATCTCTTTTTCTAGATTGATGACCTGGTCTATCTCCATCATCTTCAGTATATCCTGCTGCAACGCATCTATAGCGCGCGCCCAGATCTTGCGGACACCCATCTTCTTAAGCAAGAAGGTCGTCAATATATTATCCTCCACATGCTGGCCTATGCAGACAATAGCCACATCTACCTCTTGTATATTTATCGATTTGAGGGCGTTATTATCCGTGGTATTTATGGTGACAGCTAGAGAGACTGAGTTCTTGATCTCTTCAACAAGCCTGTTATTACGATCGATCGCTATTACATACGCGCCTTTTTTTGTAAGGCTCTTCGCTACTGTGCTGCCGAAATTCCCTAACCCGATAACAGCTACATGTCTCATAAAGAACCTCTCCTTTCATTCGTGCCTGTTCGTGCTATTGCAAAATAACCTGCTGACTCTGTCATCCTGAGGAGCCTTTCGATAAGTTCAGGGCGACGAAGGATCTAAACCAGCACTACTTCCTAGATTCTTCGCTTCGCTCAGAATGACGAAAACCAACAAAGTTTGTAATAATATCCTGCTCGCGCTAGCTCGTCTAAACAACAACTCTGTATTAAGCTAGCGTATACACGCTAGCCGATCATTACGCGCTCTTCGGCGTATTTATAGTGGGACTGTGCCTTGCGCCTCACGAAGGCGTAGCCTATTGTAAGGGGGCCGACTCTCCCTATAAACATAAGCAGGCTTATCAATATCTTTCCGGGAGCGGAGAGTTCGGACGTGATCCCTCTAGACAGCCCCACGGTACCAAAAGCGCTGACCGCCTCAAACAATATATCTATAAAGGCCTTCCTCTCGAAATATAAAAGCAAAAATACAAATATGACAACTACAAGGGCCGACCCCAATAATATCGCCAGGGCCCTAAGGATAACATCTGTCGGTATAGTGCGCTTATGCATCTCCACGTTCTCTTTCTGGCGAAAACCGTCTCTCAAAGCCGCCCAGAGAACGGCTACAGTGGTCGTCTTTATGCCTCCGGCCGTGGACCCGGGGGATCCGCCTATGAACATCAGGAGTATCATGCAGAATAGCGCGGAGACCGACAACTGAGAGATCTGGCATGTATTGAACCCGGCGGTCCTTGTTGTTATGGACTGGAAGATAGCTATAAGGGGTGCGTTCTTCCCGGACAAAGATCCGAATACGCCTTCTCCAGCAGAAAGATATATGACCACAGCCCCGGCCAGTATCAAAAAGAGGCTCATGCCGATCACCGTCCGCGTCTGCAGCCTCAGCCCTATGGTCTCTCTCGAGCGCTCCACAAGGGTCTTTCTAGCCTTGCCGTATATGTCGTATATCACCAAAAAACCGAGGCCGCCGAATATGATAAGAAGCGCTATCGAGGCGTTCGTCCATATGTCCCCCGAGAATCTTACCAGGCTGTCGGTGAACGTCGAGAACCCGGCGTTACAAAAGGCCGATATAGAATGGAATGCCGCGTGATAGGCCGTCTCGGCCCAGCCCTGGAAGAATCGCTCTCTCCAGACAAAAAATAGTATTATTGCCCCTGACAGCTCAAAGAACAAGGTCATCTTTACTATAAACAAGAGAAAGCTCTTCACCGTAGAGAGCATATCCTGATCCAGGACCTCCTTCATAACCGCCTGCTGCCCCATCTGTATCTTCTTCCCCATGAGTATACCGAGAGATACGGAGAAGGTCATTATCCCTAACCCGCCGAGCTGTATAAGGGCGAGTATGACAACCTGTCCGAAGATGCTGAAGTATGTCCCGGTGTCTTTGACTATAAGCCCCGTAACGCATGTGGCTGATGTTGCCGTGAATATAGCGTCGATTAGGGAAGTCTTCTCGCCGGTATGCGCGGCAAATGGCAGCATGAGCAGTATGGCGCCCGCCATTATGACAAAGCCGAAGCTCGTCACCATAAGCTGCGCCGGCCGCAGGCTGAGCAGCGTTATGAACTTGTTTATCTTTCTCACCCTGGAGACGAGCATGCAGACGATGACGACCTGCCACATTATCACAGAGGCCGTCGAATCAAAAGCACCGCGAAAGAAGTTGAACAATGGAGCGAAGACGATAAGGTCTATAAAATTGCTCTTTATATGCGCTCTTTTGTCCTTGCTGATAGCGAACCTGAAGGCCACGTCTATTATAAATATGCCCAGTATAGAGGCATTTATCAGTCTTAATATATGGAGATATCTGTCAAAGAACGAACCCAGCTCTAACAGCAAAAGAAAGAACGCCGATAGGGCCACAGCTCCTATTACATAGTCTAGTCTTTTTAGCATCTTGTAGTTTTGTGCTTACTTCAATAGTTCGTCTATAAGGTCTAGATAGTCCGAAACTAGCCTTGTGGTGAGAAACTTCTTTCTTACGGTCTCTTTGGCTTTGGCGCCCATCTCTCGGGCCAACTTCGGATCCTTCAAGAGCTTTACCACTCTATCGGCGCACGCCTTATAGTCGTGCGGGTC
>JBDRDE010000270.1:0-2554 GCA_043821065.1 Candidatus Omnitrophota bacterium | reverse complement strand
GGGTTGAGCCGTAAATTTTGCTAAGGCTGTAACAACGCCCCATGTGTGTATGGTAAGACGGTTTCAGAAAAAAGAAATAATTAAATACTAAGCAATAATCCTTGATAGCAAAATTAGGCGAGGCCCACTGGTGAGGGTTGCCACTATCACCGGGTAATGGGGGCCCGAAGTATATTTTCCCAGACGAGCGGGCATATTCGGTTGACATGCTATGGCCCATTATATATAATAATTAGATTATATCGGGGGTAGTGCGGCGTGAAGATATATCTCAATGGTAAACTCGTTGAAAGAGAGAAGGCTGTGGTGTCGGTCTTTGACCACGGCCTTCTGTATGGAGACGGTGTCTTTGAGGGCATACGCGTATACGATAAACTCGTATTCAGGCTGAAAGAACACATAGACAGGCTCTACCGCTCCGCTCTTGCCATCGGACTCAAGATCCCTATGACGAAGGTTGGTATGACAGAGGCCGTGATCAGGACGCTCAAAGCAAATTACCTGGTCGATGGCTATATCAGGCTGGTCGTTACAAGGGGCCCGGGTGACCTGGGGCTGGATCCCAGGAAATGTGGGAAGCCTACGGTCTTTATCATAGCCGACAAGATAGCGCTTTATCCTAATGAATTTTACCGGAAGGGCCTTGCGATAGTGACGGCCAGAACGAGGCGTAATTACCCTTGCTCCCTGGATCCCAGGATAAAGAGTTTGAATTATCTGAACAACATACTCGCGAAGATAGACGCGATCAAGTCCGGCACGGACGAAGCTATAATGCTTACGTATGACGATTATGTTGCCGAGTGCACAGGGGACAATATATTCGTCGTGCGGAGCGATGAGCTTATGACGCCGCCGACGAGCATCGGCGCGCTTGAGGGAATAACGCGTGAAGTGGTAATGGCGCTTGCTGAGGATATGGATATGACGGTCTGTGAAAAGATGCTAAAGATGGATGATGTCTACGGCTCGGATGAGGTCTTCCTGACGGGTACCGCTGCGGAGATAATCCCGGTTATAAAGATAGACGGCCGTAAGATTGCCGGCGGCAAGCCGGGCGTTAAGACGCTCAGGCTTATGGAGGAGTTTAAGAAGCTGACTAAAACGGACGGAACTAAGTATTGAAGTTCTACGGGTTTACACCAACTGAACCTATCTTTCAGCTTAGTCGAGACAGTCGCGACTGCCCCTAACCGAAGGTGACGGGCGAAGGCGGCTCAAACGAAAGACCATACGATGATATGCAGCATATGCGGTAAGAATGAAGCGACGGTGCATCTTACGGAGATAGTGAATGACAAGATGACGAAACTCCATCTGTGCGAGGGCTGCGCAAGAGAAAAAGGCGCGGAGATGGAGGAGCACTTCGGGATGAGCGATCTTCTGGCGGGCCTTGCGGATCTCGGGGCGAACCTGGAGCCAGGAGTTATGAGCGAGATAAAGTGCGCCGTCTGCGGGTTCACATATAAGGATTTTAAGAAAGTGGGAAGGCTTGGCTGCGGAGATTGTTACGAGGCGTTTAAGAAACAACTCGATCCGCTCCTAAAAAGGATACATGGCGCAAACCGCCATATCGGAAAGGTTCCTCTCATGGTAGGAAAGAATGTAAAAGAGAACAGGACGGTCCAGGATATGAAGGTGCAGCTTGAGAAGGCGATAGCCGCCGAAGAATTTGAAGAGGCCGCCAGACTCAGGGACATGATCAGAAATATGGATAGCGGCAAGCTCGCCGAAGATAATGACAATAAATGACCTTTTAAGACAGGATAGCGAATGGCTCAGGGGTACGGGGCCGAGCGCGGATATAGTCATGTCATCGCGCACCCGTATGGCGCGCAATATCGAAAAGATGCCGTTCTCCAACCGGGCAGACCGGAAACAGCTCGAGGATGTCTTAGCCCGGGCCAAAGAGGCAGCTCTCTCGATCAGTTTTTTAAAAGGTGCGACATTCTTCCACCTGAAAGACCTCAACGAAATAGACAGGCTCTTTTTGGTAGAACGGCACCTCATGAGTCCCGAGCACGCCAGAGACGTGGAGTTTAAGGGCCTTATAGTCGACTCTAAAGAGGTCGTGAGCATAATGGTCAATGAGGAGGACCATTTAAGGATACAGGTTTTGCAGTCGGGTTTAAGTCTCAGGGAATGCTGGAAGATAATAGACGAGATAGATACGGAATTTTCGAAGAGGCTGCCTTACGCTTATTCGGCCAAGTGGGGGTATCTTACGGCATGTCCGACCAATTCCGGGACGGGCTTACGGGGTTCTGTGATGCTCCATCTTCCGGCTCTCGTATTTGTCGGGCAGATAAATAAGGTGCTTCAGGCTATAGCAAAACTCGGCCTTAATGTAAGGGGGTTTTACGGAGAAGGCACCGAAGCGGTGGGAAATATATTTCAGGTGTCAAACCAGGCTTCTATGGGGATGACAGAGGAGGACCTGATAGACAGCATAAACAAGATAGTCAACCAGTCGATCTACAGGGAAGAGACGACGAGGAAGTCGCTTGTTCTGAAGAACAGAGAAGCGCTTGCGGATCGCGTGTCGAGAGCTTAT
>JBDRDE010000269.1:0-6966 GCA_043821065.1 Candidatus Omnitrophota bacterium | reverse complement strand
GCGATAATCGATAGCATAGATGACGAGACCGTAGATTTCTATGGCCTAGATATAGATAAGAGGCGAGCTCGATTGAAAAACGATATCGTAGCGTGGGTGGATACACACCTGTATAAATACTTGCCGGATATGACTCTGGATGGCGAGATAGTTACGCCTGAAATCGCTGCCCATTCTGTTTCGACTAGAAGGACAGAAGAACTTTTGCGCATCCATGGTGAGGAACTCCGCCGCGTGCGCCATATGGAGGCGCATGGTGATCCCACAGCCGGTGTAGCGCATGATAATCTGTGGCTCGCGATATGGGATTCGCTGGAGGATGACGAAGTCGATGCGTACATGGCTGCCAGTAATGACGATGTTAATGAAGCCGCGGATGCCGCTTACGATAGGCTGAATAATATAGGTATAATGCGCGAAAGGCCTGAGATCGCGAGAACCATACGAGGCGTGAGGATACAATCGATCGCGAATGCGTGCAGGGATGACTTTGGATATGTCGCCCACCGCCTGAGTGATCGTACTGCCACTATCGTTCCTGAAGCTTATGAGCTCAGGACTACTGTATGGGGCCTCCTCAGTGAAGCTGAGCGTGAAGCGTTCA
Organism: Candidatus Omnitrophota bacterium; assembly: GCA_043821065.1. Taxonomy (GTDB): domain Bacteria; phylum Omnitrophota; class Gorgyraeia; order JABMRJ01; family JABMRJ01; genus JAZFTF01. Next base: position 6,362 of record JBDRDE010000269.1, on the reverse strand, counting down.
TAATGAATAGGTATTATGATGCACTCGAATCTGATGAAGAGGTGGAGCCAGCGAATACGTACAGGATGATGGCGATGGAAGGCGTGTATCGTGCCGTAGAAGCTGCCCATTGCGAGACCGTGGGCAGAGAGCAGGCGGAGACCCTTCGTGCCGAAGCGGCCAGACAAAGGGAAGAGGCGGCCAAGCTGGAAGAGACGATAGCGGGTATCGACCGGATAGCCATTGCCGAGCAGTTCTCACCCAGGCTCCAAGAGGCGCGCGAAGCAAACCCAGATCCAGATATATACCCCGAAGCCCTGGTCGATGATATATGGTCGAAGCTAAATGGCGAAGCAAATGCCCTTATTACCAGGCATCGCCGCACCAGGATAGAAACAGGTTCATTTGATGGTGACGAGGATGCCCACCTAAGCCTTACAAAGAGGCTCTTCTACCGCGAGATAGACTCTATAGACCGGTATCTAAAGAGTAGAGAGACCTTTAGGAAGGAAGCGGCAGAGACAGAGCGGGAAGAGGTAGGCGCAAGACAAGAGACCGAGACTGCAGAAGAAAGCCCAGAAGATGCGCAGGCGCGCATTGCAGCCGGTATAAATAAAGACGCGCTAAGAAATCGCTTCGGCGCGCAATTGAGAAATGACCGGCATGCGCAGGCTAGAGGAGAAGGGGCGGCTGCTACATCAACCTCTGCAGAAGAAAAGCCTGAACCAGAAACCCTGGTAGATCAGATATGGCTGACTCTGGAGCAATCTGAGCGTGACGCGCTTACGGCGATTCATGGCGGAGATAAAGAGGCCAAGAACGCTCTCGTAGAAGAGATCGATACTCTCGACAGAGACCACGAGATATTCGAGCTCACTGCAACCACGTCAAATATCAAAAAGGATGAGATAGTGGCGAGATTCTATGATCGCCTCAAATATGTGCTTTGGGCGTCCATCGAAAACGACCAAGCGAAAACACTCTCAGCCGAAGTATGGAGCGGGCTTTCAGACGAGCAGAGGAACGCCGTTATCATGAGCGCGTACTACGCCATTCCGGAATCCCGTAAAGAAGAATGGTCAGAAGATTCATGGGGCGCATTCTGCGACGATATCCAGACTAGATTCTTCGCTGAAATATGTCTCTTGAGCGAACAGAAGTCAGTGAAGGATATTGCGAAATTCCTCGGCTCAAGTGAGATTATAAGGGGTGCCAGATGGTTCAGCGGGCGACTCAGACAGTGCAGATGGCGTTCTATCATTGATGATGAAGAGTCGCTTGATTACGAATACCTGGAAGTTATACTGGAGCGCGAACGGGAGATAGACCAGCTGAGAAGAGATATATGGGATGCGTTAAGCGATGAGGAAGAGGCTATAATGCTGGCTGCTTACCCCAATAGAGTCTCTGACGCGCAAATCGCGCTTTATAACGCGCTCAACGCGATCGATATAGCCGACGAGCGGCAAGAGATCGCGAAGGCGTTTGAGGACATGGATTATGATGAGAGGGTAAGGATACTTGCCGAAGCTCACGAAGACCAGTTTGACGATCTCAGGGTCCAAGAAGCTAGAGGTGCTCTGGGAGCCCCTGGTATTATAGGCGCCCTTACCACAATACTCTGGCAGGAGTTTACTAAGCTTAGGCCGAATACAGTATTTACGATATTGGCGAATAGCTATTACGCGCAGGAGAATTACGAAGGGCCGTGGAGCGCGCATGCCTCCGGAGTCCAGCGGACGCTCTTTAACGACGTCAGAAATGTAGTTCAGCAGAACTTCATAAACAATCTCCATTCGGCCCGGATGAATGAACTAGCGGCTAGATATAATAACGACTTAGCCTGGATTATAAGGCGCAGGGATATGCGGTATGGACAGGGGGCAAGCCAGAACCCGCAGGAAGAGCAGCGTATCGAAGCAGAAAGGATAAGGCTGCGAGATCTCTTATGGAATGATCTCGAGATCGACGAGCAGGCCGCGCTTCTCGCTGAGAGCGAAAGTGATCTCAATGCGGCCAGAGAGGCGCTCTATCGCAGAGTTGAAGCCATAAGCAGGCAGAACCAGATATCTGAATCCGCGAGGATCGTAACCAATATGGATATAGACGGCCTGGCCGGACAATTTCACGATAGGCTAAGAGCAGCCAGAGCGCCACTAGAACAGGAAGAATCACTCGATTATGAATATCTGGAACTTATATTAGAGCGCGACCGCCAAATCGCTCAACTGAGAAATGATATCTGGAATGCGCTCTCGCTTGATCAAAGTTTCGCGTTTCTCATGAGCCGTTTTGCAGATCTGGGTATCCCCGCGTTAACGCCTCCGGCTAATTGGGAAAGTCATAGACAGCACGCCACCCGCGCGCTGTTCGGCCTAGTAGACACCGCCGATGTGCGCAGAGCACAGCGAGATCTCGTTTCTACAGAGAGAAGGCGCCGCGGCAGGACGAGAATAACAGGGGAAACCACGCCGCCCGCAGAGGAAGCTGCACCCGAAGAAGAGGAGATCGCATCTACATCTACCACCTCGGAGAATTCCGAGAACGCCATAACGCTTTCAGGGGAGGATGTGGCGAACGGCGATGAAACGGAAGCCTTTATCCGCGCGATTATCGCAGGCGATAGGGCGACGGCGCTGTTTAATAGCAGAGAATTGAGCGACCCTTCCGTAACTTTAGATAGAGACGCGAGGAATACTTCCTTTATAAGGGCTCTTCGCGAAAGGGCCCAGGCTTTCAGTGACGGATTCGATGTAATCATTCTCGATGACAACCGCGGCGCTCTCAGCGCGGACCTCGTTCTCTATCCTGGCAAAAACAACAATGTCGTATATGTCACTTCAAGATATATAGAAGCACTCGACTTTATATATGACGCCATAGATGAAGACTATCTTTCGGACATCTTGATAGATATAGTAGTAGAGGGACTGGCGCGTGAACACGCGTATATATGTGGTGAATCAGGCGGCGATCTCGACTGGCAATACCCAATCGCCAGGTTTAGGATGCTGACGCAATACGTGGATAGATACTCCAGGCTATCCGGCGCGTCTCGCGCGCCCATTGCTGGATTGATAACCAATTTCATCGAGCTCTGCCACTATTATGACGGCATATTCAATAAGACGGAACGCGATGGAGTGTCTGCCGACACATTGAGCGGTATACAGGAGATACACGATACATCGGTGATATTCGATGTTCCAACGGACGGCACAGTCAAAGAGGAAAACATCACCAGGGCGCGAGAGCTGCTCCAAGGCATCATACAAGACTCGACCTCAGACCCGCAAGAAGATTCCACGCTCTTTATTCAGCCGGATGATCTCCTGCACTCGACCATAGAGATAATCGGCGGCCGTTACGGTAAGGAGCCTATAGGCCACACTGTTGTAGCAGAAAGGATGGCCAAGTTTGGTACTGTTGTAGAAGGCGCCACACCGTTTACTATAGAACTTATAGGGTTAAACATAACTCCCGCGGGCGATATAGTCCTCCAGGGTTATCCAAAGGACGATATACCCGATAGATTGCGCGAGAAGCTCCGCGACGCTTTCGGGCAGGAAGGTAAGTATGCCAAGGATATAATACATATATCGCTTGGAAGGATAAGAAAACCCTTAGATGAGTCAGTATTCAAAAGCCTTATCGCCGCCATACGCAGCATGAGGAACGTACATTTCGGCACAATAAAAGTCAGCGAGCTCTATCTCGCCTATATGCTCGACAATATGGGATACCAGAAGAACAGGCTTATTGTGGCGGACCTTGTGACCGGTAATGTGACCATGCATACCGAGCCCCCGAGAAGACCCGATCAAGCGGGGACGTCAACGGCCTTCGACGCAGAAGAGCTATATGGGAAGAAGGACCTTGTATTGGCGCTCGATGAGCTGAGAGCGAGCATGGCGCGCCACGCGGAACGCATGTCCCGCACGGCGGAAACGAGACTCTCCGATTGGGAGAGAGAAAACTTATTGGCTCTCCACCCAGAGTATGCCGGCAAGGCCGAGAATATAAACAAGGCCCACAACGCGGGCGTGTCGGTCTTTGCGCCTGCCATAGCCAGGGCACTCGGTATGAAGCCCGAATGCGTAGACACCCTAGCCAAGGTAGGCGCCGTACACGACCTGGGAGGTTACGACGCGCCTATGGATGAAAATCTCATTCCGTTTAGAGAAAATATACAAGGCCTTGCTCGTACGTATAATTTCCCCATACTAAAGTCGAGGGCCGTAATCTTGAACGCTCTCGACGCCATTATAGAGGAGAGGCCGGAGCTCGCCGAATTCAGGCTGGAAAACGACGATCAGTACTATATAAGCGGCGCCTATGTCCTCGCCGCGGCGCACGCTCTTGACGGCCACCCGATAACCGAACACCAGATGTTGAGCCTTATATGCGAGATGAGCCACGAGCGTTATTCTGTAGAGATGCTCGCCCAGCACGGCATAAGCGTTACACCAGCGGAGAGATTCCTCTTCGCGTACCATCAGCAGCATGTGCCCAATGTGGCAGAGCTGGTGGCGGCCGCTGATGGGTCTGAATTTACGCCGAATGAGCTCAAGCTGATGCTCGATATCCTGGTATTCTCAGACGTATTCGAGAACGGCAACAATTCAAAGAGGCTTCTCCTCCTGCGCGGTATAGAGAGGCAGACTTTAGAAGAGACGTTTGTTAATATATTCGATAAGTTCTTCGGCAACAAGGGTCTCGATGAAAGGCCGCGTTTGGCGATGTTGTCGCTCTTGGCGGAGAGAGACTCCATAGTGCTCGAAGCTCTCGAAGGTACGCGCAGATCATCAGAATTTGCTGATAACGCGCTTACAGATGAAGAGTTCGTCTATGCTATTAACAACGCTCCCGCGCTTTTCTTCGACGAAGGCGAGGAGTTTTCGGGTATGCCTGATAACAGGATGAGGCTCGAGATAAAGAAGTATAAAGCGCCAAATACTTTCAGCGCGCCTTCAGGAGAGAATAGGCAGGAAGTGCTCTATATAGACGAAGGCAAGGTAAGTGTTGAGATATTTGATGATGCTAGAAGATCTATTAAGACCGTAATAGTTAAAGCAGGCGACACCATTACGTGTTACGAAGGATACAATGCCACAGTAATAGAGGATTCCATAATCACAAGGATGATCCAGGCCGACGACCTTGATACTAGGGTGAGCCCTGAAGAAGTCCCTAATAAATTTGGACTCAAAGGCGTTGGAGTTACGGTGAGCCCGCACGATGGCCGTATCCTCTCAATAGTCCTTAGAGCCGAAGCAGACGCGCCTGCATACAGAGTGGTTACGCCCATAGCGCCCGGAGAAGCGGATACGGCTCAATCCGCGTTTGGTATCGGCACAAAGACGACAGAAGCCGGGACCCCCGGAAGGCCTCATGTCCATACAGGCGTCGAGGCCCCCACACCTGAACTTCTAATAATAAGGGATGGAGAGCTCGAATACAAAGTATACTCGCCTGATGGCCGCTTGTTATTTACAAGGACACTCAAGGCCGGCCAAAAGGTCTTGAGTCTAGCCGGTCATGATGTAGAGTTTCCAAGCCACTCAGGAAAGATGGTGGAAGTGGCGGTGGGGCCGTATCCTGGATTTGCTAAAGCGAAGGTGATGTTCGATCAGAAGGGCGAAAAGAGAGAGGCATTTGAGAGCATGGTCGCTTCAGAAGCTTCACTGAGAGAGGCGGTAACATCAGGAGAGTTCCAGAAACTTGTGCCCGAATGGGGTGCTGAGAACGAGCAGACCATGAAAGTTGGCGCGGCAATAGAAGAACCCGGTTTGGTGCCAGCCGAGATGCCTGCGCTGGAAAGGAATGTCCTCAACGCGGCCTGGAGCCTCGGTAATCTAGGGAATGCCATGGTAACTCACCGAGTCCTATCAAGGCTCGGATATAGCCTTGTGGACACCTGGAGGATATCACGCCTTGTGAACAATTATAATATCTTGAGCAGTATAGCAGAAGGATCTAGGGAATTGGCCACAGAAAAGTTGGTAGACTTCGCGGATAACGTAAGTCCGGAAGACATGAGGATACTGACGATAATAAGTGTCGCACATGTATCTGAATCAGCGCAGGAAGTGATAAGTAACGTCGTTCCTAGATTAGAGGGTGTGATAGCAACAAGAGGCCAGAGAGAAGCCCATCACACAGCCATGAAAGACCTGCTCGCTTATGCCGAAAGCAAAAGACCCGCCACTGAAGATGTGGATGCCGGCACCTCAACCGCCACCGCCTCATATGGGGGCGTTTCACTTGATTCTAACTCTATGTTCTACGATGACTTAGAGACACAAGTGTGGCAAGATGAAGCTGGTGAAGAATCCGCAAAGGTTCTCATAGGCGTAGACAGGGCTGTTTCACCCAAGATGCAG
>JBDRDE010000268.1:0-7537 GCA_043821065.1 Candidatus Omnitrophota bacterium | reverse complement strand
ATTTACCCCGCCTATTTATGTCTTGTTCTTTGTGCTGGTGGGGGCGAGGCTGGAACTCAAACATATCACCTTTCCGATATTCATACTGGTCGTCTCATACCTAATCTTTGGCCTTTCAGGAAAGATAATCGGGGCGTATATAGGGGCCCGCCTTTCAAAAGCGCCGGCTACCGTGTGTAAATATCTGCCTTTCGGCCTCTTCAGCCAGGCCGGGATAGCCATAGGCCTCTCGATACTGGCCGCGCAGCACTTTCCCGGCGAGGTGGGCAATACGCTCATAGTAGTGATCGCGGCGACCACATTCGTTACACAGATGATAGGCCCGCCATTTACAAAATTCGCGGTCACAAGGGCCGGAGAAGTAGGGCTCAATATCACCGAAGAGGACATAATGGATCAGACCAAGGCGAGTGATATTATGGATAAGAACCCACCTGTAATATACGAGAACATGAAGCTCGGCGATATCCTGAAGATCTTCAGCGAGAGCGAGAACCTGTACTACCCTGTGGTCAACAGCGAGAAGAAGCTTGCGGGCATATTGACCGTTGAAGGCATAAAACAGACGATCTTGGAGACCGATGCGGGAGATCTCATCCTGGCCCATGATCTTATGGAGTCACCCGTATGCAAGGTCTCTGCCGAGACACCGAGCACAGATGTGATGAAGGCCCTTAATATGTATAATATTGACTACCTGCCGGTAGTAGATAGCGATGAGTCACTCGCAGGCTTTATAGAGAGAAAGAGGATCAGCAAATTCATCTCCACCAGGATCCTCGAGCTCCAGAGACATACCGATTCTCTGGGATAGGCCGCTTTATCCACCTCTGTCATTCCGGTTTGCGAGCCTTCGTAAGTTCCTAAGCGAGCAATACCGGAATCTATCCAGTAGTCACCCCTGCAGGGTGGTAATAGACTATATGTAAATAATAAAAAAGTTAGAGTTTATATCTTGATAAGCAGGTGTATATAGGATATAATATATAGATACTGACATACTCCGCCTCGTAAGCTACGGCGGAGTTAATTCGTAACTCGTGTGCTCAATAAGGAGGATTAGACTATGAAGGCGAAGAATCTTTGTTTTGGTCTTGCTGCCGCGCTCATATGTGTGTTGCTGGCTATGGACGCATCAGCGGGTACTTTTAACCCATTCTATATCTACAGCAACAAGAGAGCCGACGTAAACCACTATGCACCATCAGGTTGGATGGGGGATTCTGGGGCTATCAAGTTCAGTGATGGATGGCCTAAGGATACATACGCGGGGCCTAGTTGTGTCCAGATAAAGTATCTAGCCTCTAAATCGACCAAAGAGAAGTGGGCCGGAATGTACTGGCAGGATCCTCCTAATAATTGGGGAGATAAGATAGGCGGCCATGATCTCGTCGGCGCGAAGAAGCTTGTATTCGCCATACGCGGTGAGAATGGCGGAGAGGTAGTGAACGATATCTTTGTCGGTGGGATAAAAGGCAAATACGCGGATTCATGTTCGATAGCCATAGGGCCTATCGAATTGACCAAAGAGTGGGAGGTCTACGAGGTAGATCTCGAAGGCCAGGACCTCAGCAACGTGATCGGCGGATTCGGCTGGAGCACCAACATGGCCTCAAATCCCAACGGCTGCACGTTCTATATTGACGAGATAAGATTCGAGTAAGAACGCATATACCGTATAGTCATAGAGCCGGTTTCTGATCCAGTCGGAAACCGGCTCTTTTTTCATGTAAACCTATTGAGCCGTCTTACGTCTAACCCATTGAGAGCCCAATGTAGCAAAACGAAAGGAGTGTGGATCATGAGGACGTTAAGAATAGGAATATTGGCATTACTACTCATGGGTATTGTAGTTACGTACTCGAATGCAGAAGAGGCTATGGTCTCTCCAGAGACTTTAGCCGAGAAGGCGGTGGTCGATGAGCCCTGGGAGGAGAAGGCCGACAAGAATAACGATGGTGTTGTAGACGCTCAGGAAGCACGTGCCTGGAGGAAGCACCACAAGAGGCGCTTTAAGAAACACGACTCCGAAGCTGCGGAGGTTGACAAGGTCTGGGAAGAGAAGGCCGACAAAAACGATGATGGAGTTGTAGATAAGGCAGAAGTGCGTGGCTGGAAGAAGCACCATAAGAATAAGAGGTATACTTCCGAAGCGGCGGAAGTCGATAAGGCCTGGGAAGAGAAGGCAGACAAAAACGATGATGGAGTGGTAGACAAGAAAGAGGCTTATGACTGGAAGAGGCATGATAAGAAGTATAATTCAGAAGCGGCAGAAGTCGACAAGCCGTGGGAAGCGAGAGCCGATAAAGACAATGACGGCACGGTAGAGCGAGGCGAATTGAATAGATGGAAGAAGGCGCACCACAGAGATAACGACAACAATCCGCCCGGCGCAGCAGGTGGAGCCGGGACGAACTGGGAGAACCCTCCGGGCAGGGCAGGCGGACCGGGCACTAGCCCTAACAGAAGGGGCAGGCGGTAGTAGAAAATCTTGCCACTACAGTATCTTTGGGTATATAATATGAGCAACCCCGTATAAAACGGGGTTGCTTTTTAAGGAGGTTAGCAAGATCAAGAACAGGGTGATATTCATAGCAGCTGCTTTAATAATATTTTTAGGCCTCGCCGTTTATGCCAACTCTCTAAACGGCGAGTTCTTGTGGGATGATCTACATCTGATTAAAGAGAATGTATACATAAAAGACTGGTCCAATATAGGGGCCATCTTTACAAAGGATACAAGGGGTGTTTTAGGAGGGATAACATACTACCATCGCCCGATCCAGATGCTTAGCTATATGGTGGATCATTCGCTTTGGGGGTTAAATCACCGGGGTTACCATCTCACCAATATCCTACTCCATATCCTGGCAGCCTTGGCTATGTATTGGCTGCTCAATATTATTTTCAAAGACCGGACCCTATCTTTACTTGCAAGCGCCCTGTTTGTAGTACATCCGGTACATACTGAAGCGGTAGCGTACATATCCGGGCGGACAGATCCCATAGCCGCGGTCTTTATGCTTCTATGCATCATCTTTTATATAAAACACCTGGCCTCAAAGAGCGTAAAGACATATGCCGTTATGTTGTTAAGTTACACACTCGCCCTTCTATCAAGAGAGAGCAGCCTAATACTACCCTTGTTACTGCTCTTATGCCATTATGCCTTCATCGCAATAAACCCACCTACACCCGGGAAAAGGAATGGGATCGATCATAGACAGCTCCTGCCCGTATTGGCCGTAACGTTTGTCTATATATTTTTGAGATTTACGGCGCTAAGCCCTCTTCTGCCTGATGCGCCCGCGAGTTCCGCGTTATTGCAGAGGATACCCGGATTCTACGTCGCTATCATTGATTATATACGACTTCTAGTTTGGCCTTTTGGCCTCCACATGGAATATGGAAATAGAATATTTAGTATAACAGATACAAAATTCATCTTAAGCGTATCTATGTTAACTATCTTGTTATTCTCAATATTTAAAAAAAGAGGTTCCAGCATCGTGGCACTCTTCTCTATAGGCTGGTTCTTCATAGCGCTCCTGCCGGTATCCAACATCTATCCTGTCGGTGCCTATATGGCTGAGCATTGGCTCTATCTGCCATCAGTAGGATTCTTTTTGATCTTGGCAGACGCCCTGCTGCGCGCATATAGAACTGAAAGATTCAAGATCACTGCCGCGGGGCTCATGATAAGCCTATTGATCTTTTATTCATGCCTGACGATCAAGCAGAACGGTTATTGGAAAGACCCCATAGCTTTTTATAAAAGGACACTGGTTTACTCTCCGGGTAGTTGGAAGACATACAACAACCTCGGCATTATATATTTTTCAATGGGTAATAATATCGAGGCGGTCCACATGTTTAAAAAGTCGATAGAGATCAATCCAAAAAACCCGGAGATATACTATAGCCTCGGCTACACATATTACAGCGCGGACAGCATAAAAGAGGCCATCTCGCAATTTAAAAAGGCGATAGAGGTAGACCCGAAGCACGTAAGATCATATAATAGCCTTGGCGCCGCTTACGCGAGAACCGACCGGGGTCAGGATGCGGTCGACCTTTTTAACAAAGTGCTGGAGATCGACCCGGATCACACCCCGGCACACATCAATCTGGCAAAGGCATATTACGATAAAGGCGAATTCAACCTGGCGGCCAAGCATTGCTATAAGGCGATAGAGCTTGGATATGAAGTTCCCGCTGATTTTGCCGAATTATTAAAACCATATTATAAGGGAGCCACTAATGGGGCCATCCCCGAAACGGAGACGCTGGAGCGGTAGGCCGGTACCATAAATACAAAGGATTTTAAAAAGTGAGCCATAATCTATCTAAGTTAGAAGAATTTCGTGACGATCTTGTAAGAATATTCAAATTTCGTCGCGGCATAGCTAATGCCCTTATTACATGGTCTGTAATATGCGTTATTCTGGGGCTGTGCGTGATAATCGCCGTCACAATAAAAGATATAAGGCAGGGGAGTAGTTACGCTTTATTTACAGGCATTGGTATTGCCGCAATGGTAGTTATGGGTTTAATTTGGCTACCCATAGCCGTCGCGCTGGTCAGTATCGGACTTATCGCGGCAAATTCAAAAGATCCCTCTTGCAAAGACCCCAAAAATAAGTTATAATCACATTTTAGTTATATAATAAAATATTGCAACATAGGCTCGTCCCCTACGCCAAGCAAGTACAGCGGCTCCGGGGACGTCGCCATAAAAGAGTTTCATAGTAGTTGGGCTCGTAGCTCAATTGGTTAGAGCATCTGACTCATAATCAGAGGGTTCCTGGTTCAAGTCCAGGCGGGCCCACCACCCTACGCCGAGCTTATTGAAAGATGCAAGCTAGGCTTCGGGTGGCAAGCCATAAGGTTTTTATTGTTATGTGGTATGTATACGTCTTGATAAGTAAAAGATCTAGATATAAATACATAGGCTCAACGAACAATCTTAATAGAAGAGTGATAGAGCACAACGACGGTCTATGTACAGCAACCAAGCCATACGGGCCATTTGAGCTTGCGGCATATGTCGCTGTTCGAGATAAAGACACGGCAATAGGATTAGAGCAATATCTAAAGACGGCATCTGGTGCGGCATTTATTAACAAAAGAATCCTTTGAATTTCTTGAACTAAGCGAAGGCGGGCTTGCCCGCCGTAGCTTGCTTCTATGAATTTCTTGAACTAAGCGAAGGCGGGCGATTAGCTCAGCCGGTTAGAGCGCGTGCCTCACATGCACGAGGTCAGTGGTTCGAGCCCACTATCGCCCACCAGTTTCGCTTATTGAAAGACGCGGGGCTCGAAGCTCGCGAACGCCGAGCGAATAGCGAGGAAGAGCCCGTAAGTCGAAGACCGGGCGACAGTGAGCGAGGTGAGCCTACGCAGGCCCGCTCCGCGGGCCGTAGTAGGCGAGCCCACTATCGCCCACCATTCTGCTTCGCCGAGCTTATAGAAAGATGTAAGCTTGGCTTCGCAGGAATCGGTCTTGTGGGCGAAGTAGAATGCTCCTTCGGAGCTCAAAACATCTTCGAAGTTCTTTTATGAGCGAAGAAGAGCACTGGACCCCTTTCCACAGAGGAAACGGGTGAAAGCGATTGAACCTAGATTGCGAAGGGCTCGAAGCTCGCGAACGCCGAGCGAATAACACCGAAAGGGTTTTAATGGATATAACAGAACAGATAAATCTACTTATAGCGCTGCAGAAGATAGATACGCAGATATTCGACCTCGAAAGGCGTAAGAGGGAAGGGCCTCTTAAGATACAGAAGCTGGATGAGGCCTTCAAAGAGAGAAGCGAGATACTCAAAGCGGCTCAAGAGAATTTGAAGACACTCCAGGTCGGCCTGAAAGACAAGGAGAACGACCTCGCCTCTAAGGAAGAGATGATAAAGAAGTGCCAGGGGCAGCTCTATGCTATTAAGACCAATAAAGAATATACCACGATGCAGCATGAGATAAGTGGGCATGGGGCCGACAAATCTGTGCTGGAGGAAGAGATCATCAAGATCTTCGATGATGTGGACGCCAAGAAGAGAGAGATAGACGAAATAAAGGGTGTGCTTAAAGGGGAAGAAGGCGTCCTCAGCCAGGAGAAGACTAAAGTAAATTCTGAGACGGAGGAGATAGAGGCGAAACTGGTCATCTTAAGCAAAGAGAGGCAGGAGCAGGCCGCAAAGGTAGATAAGAGCATGTTGGCCAAGTATGAAAGGGTCCTTAAAGGCAAAGACGGCCTTGCTATGGTCTCTGCAAACAGGAACGCCTGTGGCGGTTGCAACATGAACCTCCCCCCGCAGGTCATAAACGAGATAATGATGAAGAAGGGCCTGATGTTCTGCGAGTCTTGCGCCAGAATACTCTATATAGAATAATGAGTGCAAAGAGGCTGTTAATATATATTGATGGTGCGGCCAGGGGAAACCCGGGGCCTGCCGGTATAGGCGTATTGATACTTGATGAGAATAGAGAGAAGATCAAAGAATATTTTAAGTATCTTGGAAAGGCCACCAACAATATAGCAGAATATAATGCCCTTGTATATGCGCTCCAAGAGGCGCATATGCTGGGAGTTAAAGATGTCGTCATACATATGGATAGCGAGCTGGTGGCTAAACAGATAAAGGGCGAGTTCAGGGTAAAGAACGCTAAGATAAAACCCTTATTCGATCAGGCGATACACCTTATAAACGGCTTGGACAAGATAGAGATAAAACATATAGACCGCTCTTTGAATAAAGAGGCTGATAAGCTTGCCAATAGGGCGATAAACTTATCGGACCTCCAGACTGATATAGATTAGCCCTCCTACGCCGGGCTTATTGAAAGATGTAAGAGTGGCTTCGGAGGGTTAATTCGCACTTATGTGTTACGAAAAATCAAAGATTTTTCGTAACACATGCGCTCATTAAAAGGCAGATCGGGCAGCCGCCCTGTTTCGTTGTATCTTTTATGGCGAGGCGGGGAGGAAAGTCCGGGCTCCATAGAGCAGCGTAGCGGGTAACGCCCGCCGCCCGCAAGGGTAGGACCAGAGCAACAGAGACGAGTCTCCGCTTTACGCGGAGGGTGAAACGTGGCAATCTCTACGTGGAGCAAGACCAAATAGGTCCCAAATATGGAGTGGCTCGCTCCTATCGAAAATACGACGATGTTGGGACGGGTTAGGTCGCTTGAGCCCCGCGGCAACGCGAGGCCCAGATAGATGGTTGCCACTGAACGCTTAGGCGTTCAGTACAGAACCCGGCTTACAGATCTGCCTTATAATAATGACCCTGCCCGCTTTAAGCGGGCAGGGTCATTATTTTACTCCGATGAGCAGACGAAAATTTCCTATGGAAATTTTCGCTTGTTTGCAAGTGTGCGAATCGGAGCGATATTGTAAAATAGTCTGCTGACTTTCGTCATTCTGAGCGAGCCTCGGGTTACACCAGGCAAGCGAAGAATCTAGGAGGCAACCTAGATCCTTCGTCGCCGACATACATTCCGAAGCTCCTCAGGATGACGGATCCGTGAAAGTCAGCATAGTT
>JBDRDE010000267.1:0-3750 GCA_043821065.1 Candidatus Omnitrophota bacterium | reverse complement strand
TAGCTCGTCTATCTCTGAAAGCGTTATCTTGTCGTGTCTCTTTACCAGAAGCTTCTATCCCAACTCTCCCAGGTACTGCACGAGGTTGTATGTAAATGAGTCGTAATTATATATTACGAGTATCATCTCTGATCCTCCGATATATCAATGGCCTTTATTAGGGCCGCGGCCTTGTTCAACGTCTCGACATACTCCTTCTCAGGCTTTGAATCCGCCACGATCCCGGCCCCGGCCTGCACATATGCGGTGTTATCCTTTATCACTATCGTCCTGATGGTGATGCAGCTGTCGAGATTTCCTGAAAAGCTGAAATACCCCACGCACCCGGCGTACGGGCCGCGCCTCAAGTTCTCTAGCTCGTCTATTATCTCCATAGCCCTGACTTTTGGGGCGCCGCTGACCGTTCCGGCCGGGAACGTTGCCCTTATCACATCGAATAGATCTCTATCTTCTTTGAGCCTGCCGGTGACATCACTGACTATATGCATAACATGAGAGTACTTCTCAATCACCTTAAGCTCATTTACGGAGACGGTCCTGAAATCACAGACCCTGCCTATGTCGTTCCTGCCCAGGTCTACGAGCATTATGTGCTCCGCGCATTCTTTAGGGTCCGCGAGAAGGTCTTTTGAGAGCGCTTCGTCAGCAGCCGAATCCTGCCCGCGCGGCCTGGTACCGGCTATGGGCCGGACCTCTACCCTGCCATCTTCGCAACGCACCATGATCTCCGGGGAAGATCCGACCAGCTTTAAGCGGTCGAATTTAAGGTAGAACATGTAAGGGGAAGGGTTCAAGGACCGTAAGGACCTATATACGTCAAAGTGCTCTTTGGTCAGCAGACGCTTTGATAGGCGCTGTGACAAGACAGCCTGGATTATATCCCCGGACCTGATATACTTTTTGGCCTTTTCGACCATCTTCATAAACTGCTTCTTAGTATAATTCGATCTGAAAGGTGCCGGGGCCTTTCTTCTCTTCTTCTTCGGCTTTATCTTCAGCGGCCGGCTCAATCTCTTTATTATGCTGTCGACCCTCTTTGTGGCGCTATCATAAGCCTTCGCCAACCTCTTCTTCGAGATCCCATCTTTTACACTGACATTGCAGACGACCTTGATCACGTGGTCTATATGGTCGAATATCAGTATCGTATCCGTCAGCATAAATATCGAATCGGGCAGCCTGAGGTCGTCCCTGTTGCGATCGGGTATCTCCTCAAAATGCCTTACCATGTCGTAACCAATATAGCCCACCATGCCGCCGCAGAACCTGGGAAGTCCCCCAACGCTGACAAATTTATAAGGGCTTATAAGCTTCTTTAACTCGGCCAGAGGGTCTTCCTTGGCCCTGAAGCTTCTCTTGCTCTTGCCCTTTATGATCTCTATCTTGTTGCCTTTCGTCTTTATAATGATAGAAGGGTCGCATCCCAAAAATGAGTATCTGGCGATCTTCACCCCTCCTTCCACCGACTCTAGAAGGTAGGCATAGTCACTCTTGTTCATTTTGAGAAATGTAGATACCGGTGTCTCGAGGTCGGCCACTATCTCCCTGTATATGGGGATCAAGTTGCCTCTCTTGGCCAGCTCTATAAACTCTTCTTTAGTCGGTTTAAACATATCCGATTGAAGGCTCCTAATTTTGAGTCTTTCTTGTGACTTGTATTATTGTTTTCATTTATACACATTTTCAGGGTCAAAGACCATCTTTTCCACTACCTTTAGGGAGCCGTCTTTAGAAACCTTTCTAAAGTAACAGGTGAAGTACCCCGCATGGCACGCGGCCGTCTTCTGCTCCACCATTATGAGAAGAGAGTTGCCCTCGCAGTCGACAGAGATCGATCTCACTAGCTGTATATGACCCGAAGTCCCGCCTTTGAGCATAAGTGCGTTCTTGGATCTCCTGAACACGTAGACCTTACCCTCTTTTAGGGTCTTTTCCAGCGCGTCTTTATTCATATAGCACAGGGTAAGCACTTTATTTTTTTCTACGTCCTGTATTATGGCCGGGATAAGGCCGTCTTTAAATCTTATACCTTCTATCATCTTACAGCCACTCCTTTACCTTTTAAATATTCTTTAACTTCCCCTATTGATATCTCGCGATAATGAAATATGGACGCCGCCAGCGCCGCATCCGCCTTGCCTTTTGTAAGGACATCATAAATGTGTTCCAGCGAGCCGCAGCCCCCAGACGCTATTACCGGTATGGTCACCGATCCGCTGATCTGGCGCGTAAGCTCTATGTCGTAACCTTCTTTTGTCCCATCCCTGTCCATACTGGTAAGGAGTATCTCGCCCGCTCCAAGGGCCTCTGCGCCCTTCGCCCATTTAACAGCATCGATCTTAGTCGGAGTCCTGCCGCCGTGTATATATACTTCCCATCCATTGCCGGACCTCCTGGCGTCTATAGCCACCACTATGCACTGGCTGCCGAACTTGCTTGAAGACTCTTTTATAAGATCAGGCCTTGTAACCGCGGCGGTATTTATAGAGACTTTGTCACAGCCGGCATTGAGAAGCTCCCTTATATCCTCTACAGAGTTTATGCCTCCCCCTACAGTAAACGGCATAAAGACGGCTTCGCCTGTCCGGTTGGCGAGGTCTACCATCGTCTTGCGTTTCTCGTGCGAGGCGGTTATATCTAAAAAGACGAGCTCGTCTGCCCCTTCTCTATTATAGACAACGGCGTTCTCAACAGGGTCGCCCGCGTCCTTGAGGTTGATGAAGTTGACCCCCTTTACGACGCGCCCTTCTTTAACATCGAGGCATGGTATTATTCGTTTAGTCAACATGCAATTGAAAAATACCTTTCGCGGTTATCGGTGTGCGGTGTGCGGTTAGCGTGGCACGCTAACCGAAAACCGCGAACCGAAATACGAGTACAAAATTATTACTTTGCTATCTCTATAGCTTCTCTTAAGTCGAACCCGCTCTCGTATAGGGCCTTTCCCACTATGCAGCCTACCAGGCCTTTTGGTTCCTGGCCCGAAGGGCCTTGCTTCGCTAGGCGTTTCAGCGCTATAATATCATCGATAGACGATACCCCGCCAGAAGATATCACATCCATTTCGGTCACATCCAGCACCGACTCTAGCGCCTTGATATTCGGGCCACTCAGCGTCCCGTCTCTTAAGATATCGGTAAAGACGATCGTGCCAACTCCGATATCTTCCAGTTCTTTTACAAAATCGAGCGTAGAGATATTCTCCGTGCGCGTCCAGCCCGACACCGCTATCCTGCCTTCTCTGGCGTCGACCCCCACTATGACGCTTTGAGGGTCGAATTCATCTATCGCCTCTTTTACAAACTTCCTGTCTACCGCGCGGGTCCCTATAATAACGCGGGCGATACCGGCGTCAAGCGCCCTCTTCATGGTCTCTTTATCCCTCAAGCCCCCGCCCAACTCTACCTTCGCGTTTACTGATGAGGTCACCCGGCTTATAAGATCTAGGTTCTTGAATTCACCTGTCCTGGCGCCGTCAAGGTCGACTAAGTGGATCATCTCCGCCCCCAGGCCTTCCCACCTCCTGGCGAACTCCTCAGCGGTGCCCTTATATGTCTTTTCGAACTTAAAGTCGCCCCTAGTGAGCCTGGCGACTTTGCCTCCCAATATGTCTATGGCTGGAATCACTATCATAAATCTATAAAGTTCCTCAGCATTCGCAGGCCATGACTGGAAGACAAAATGCTGGCACCGGAAACGAAGGGGATAACACCTGTTCCGGCGCACGGTGTGGCGCGATAGAAAAGAGCG
>JBDRDE010000266.1:0-2842 GCA_043821065.1 Candidatus Omnitrophota bacterium | reverse complement strand
TTTTCATTTAACATATTATAAATTAACCTGCTGCCCTATCTTCGCCTCTTCACCATTTATGAGGCGTACTATATTGGAACTATGTTTGTAACAGTTTATAAAGCAAAGTGTTATAGTAAATAGCACCAATTGTATAGGGCTTCCTATTAAAGCAGCGGTGATCGGCAGAACAATGGAACCCAATATGGATCCTAGGGATACATACTTTGAAACCATCACTGTTATAAAGAAGACGGCTGCCGCCGCTCCTAACGCGGCCGGGCAGAGTATAAGAAGAACTCCCGCGCTCGTCGCCACCCCCTTACCCCCTTTGAACTTCAAAAAGACCGGCCATATGTGGCCGCATATTACCGAAAGCCCCATAAGGATGCGGAATGACTCATGATCGACGATCGGGCTGTACCTCAGGAAGAGCCCGCTCAGAGCAGTTACAGCGATGACCCCTTTGAGTATATCGCAAAGCAGGGCTATAGCACCAGGGAGCTTGCCCGCGGTCCTTAATACATTGGTCGCGCCTACGTTGCCGCTGCCGTATTGGCGGACATCGACGCCACTAGCCGCCTTGGCCACAAGAAAACTGGCGGGGATCGAGCCTAAAAGGTACGCGGACAGGAGCGCTATGGCCAACAGGATCATGACTTCTTCCTCCTATAATTGATCTTTATCGGGGTTCCGTAAAAATCGAAACTCTTGCGTATCCTATTTTCTATAAAATTCGTGAAATTGTCCGGCATGGCATCCCCCTGGCTGATGAATACCAAAAATACAGGCGGCTTGGCATTAGTCTGTACAATATAGTGCAGTTTTGGGGGCCTCTTCATCCCCACTCTCGCGGCAGCCTTCTTGAGCGCGCCGAGAAATTTATAAAGATCGTTCGTGTCCACCTTCTTACAGGAGTTTGTGACTACATATTTTACCATGTCGATGCAGGAGAGCACGTTGCGGGATGTCTTCGCCGAAGTGAAGACTATGGGGTAATTGCCGGCGACCGGGAATTTATGCAGGATAGCGTCTTTATACTTAGACATCTCTGTCTGCTTTACAAGGTCCCACTTATTCACGACTATTACGCAGCATTTTCCGGCATTTATCGCGAAATTGAGCACTCTCACATCGTCATTCCTCAATCCATCGTAGCCGTCTATCATCAGCAATACCGCGTCGCTGCGCTCTATCGCTTCGTGCGACCTCGATATGCTATATACATCGATCGCCTCTTTCACTTTTCTCTTATGCCTTATCCCGGCCGTGTCTATGACAAGATAGAGCAAGCCGTCTTTCTCGAAATATGTATCTACGGAATCGCGCGTAGTTCCCGGGATATCATCGACGATAACCCGCTCCTTGTCAAGGAGGGTGTTCAGAAATAGGGATTTTCCCACATTCGGCCTACCGGCTATCGCTATCTTGTATACAGGATTCTCTTTTGACTCCCCTTTTTCATCGCTTGCGCAAAAATTCTTCGCGATATCGTCGAGAAGCTCCTCTATGCCAAGGTTATGTATAGCGCTTACAGGATGAGGATCCCCGAGCCCCAACTGATAAAAGTCGTAGACCCCTTCCCTGATCTTCTTATTATCCGATTTGTTGGCGACAAGTAATAAAGATCTGCTCGTCTTTCTTAGGGTAATGGCGAGTTCTTCGTCCTGCGGGGTCAGCCCATCGGCCGCGTCGCAGACAAAGAGCAGGAGATCGGCCTCCTCCATAGCGTTATCTATCTGCGCCTTTACCATATCCATGATCCTGCTACCAGGAAGCTTCATAAAGCCGCCTGTATCTACGAGCCTGAATGTCCGGCCATCCCGTTCGAACATCTCTTCGTTCCTATCGCGCGTGGTGCCGCTGGTCTCGTGTACGACCGCTTTTCTCTTGCCTATTATCCTGTTGAAGAGCGTGGATTTACCCACATTCGGTCGGCCCACTATGCATACGGTCGGAGTTTTAGTGGCTGCCATTTAGCATCCTATTCCCGCTTCTTAGATAGTCCAGTCCGGAAATAACGGTAAAGACGACTGCTATATTCCAGATCACATTTGAATAATGGAAGTGGACCAGTATGCTGACAATGCTCATCATCTGGAGGAATGTCGTGGCCTTGCCCAGATATGTCGGCCTTATATCCAACTTTCCCTTTAAAAGATATATTACTACACATCCAAGCACCATGAAGAGATCTCTGGAGATCACTATAAGCGGCACGTACGGGGGGAATCTGAGGTTCTCCGGCAGGTCGCTTATCATTGATAAGGAGACAAACCCGCTGACTAGAAGCAGCTTGTCCGCTATCGGATCGAGCAGGGCGCCGAGGCTCGTCTTCTGAGATTTGGTACGGGCGATATAACCGTCGAGCGCGTCGCTCATTATGCAGATCACGAATATAGACAAGGCCAGGGTAAACCTGGAATAGACGACTGAGGCCACAAAGAACGGCACCAGCATGATCCTAGTGATAGAAATTCTGTTTGCCAGGTTCATATCATTGTTAACGAGTGTTTTAGGTCGTAGCTCGTAGCTCTTAGGTCGTCTCGTCCACGACCTACGACCTACGAGCTAAGAACGAGATTATCTACTTTACAGTTCGTATTCGTTTCGGCGGCCAATATAGAAAGAAGGCCTTTCCTATAAGGTTCTTCTCGGGGACAAATCCCCAGTATCTTGAGTCCCTGGAGCTCGCGCTGTTATCGCCAAGCACAAAATAGGAGCCTTCGGGGACTTTTATCTTCTTATCCGCCGCGCCGTATGGGCTGACATTATAATATGTTATCTTGCGGAGGATAAATGGGTCTTCTATCCTCTCGCCATTTATATAGATGTCGCCGGACTTGATCTCTATCTCCTCCCC
>JBDRDE010000265.1:0-5209 GCA_043821065.1 Candidatus Omnitrophota bacterium | reverse complement strand
TTATAACCTATCTCCATATAGTCGACCCCGGCCATCGACACCGCCTTGTAGACCTCCCTGACAAATCTGTGGTCAAAGTCGTGATTATTGATAAGGCCGCCATCCCTGATGGTGCAATCGAGTACTTTTATAGCTTCTCTGTACATAGTTTTGCTCCTATTTATTTAGCTTTTACTGTAAAGTCATATTATATTAGTGCTAACACCTTATTGCAAGATAATTTATAACATTCCGTCAGCGATATCATCGTAAGAGAAGAAGACGATCCCATCCGGGTTCAAGTCCGCGATGGCCTTGCGCTGCTCTCTGAAGATCTCTCTTCTGTCATTCAACAGAAAAGCGCCTATCCCTATATAGACTTTACCGCGCCCCTTATGGGCCAGCGCCGACTTTGCCCATTCCATAGCCAGTCTATTATCAACCGTATAATTCATAGTCACTACGTGGTCCACGATACCAAGCTCGATCCACAGGGGCCAGTCCTGGAATGCCACGGAATAAGCCCTTTCAGGCGAAGGAACGACCGCGCAAGAGAGGAGGAGTCCCGGGTTATTCCTCTTTGCGTGGGACGATATATCTTTTACCAGGGATGTCACTTTATCCCTCTTCCAGTTATCCCACAAAAGTACATCAAACCTGTCGCCCTCCATCTTTAATGGGTCTCTCCCTTTTGCCTCTCTGAACGTAGATATGTTCTTTTCTCCGTAGCCGTATGATAATCCGTGCGTATTGAAGCGCGAATCCGGAATGTACGGCACGGCGTTTGGATATCTGATATAATCGAGATGCAAGCCTTTTAGATCAGGATAACGGCCCACGACTTCATCTACAATTGACAATACATATTCGCGCACCCTGGGATCGCCAGGCTCAAGAAATAGCTGACCCTCTTTGATGTAGTACTTGTCTACGGTCTCCGGTTTTTTGCTTTTAATAGACGTCTTTAAGTGCTGGTCCCTGGTCAATATGCCCTTTCCGTAACTCTTTATGATCTGGGCTTTGTCATTCTGGGCGATGCTGAGTATATTGAGCCAGGCATGGACACCTATGCCGCCTTTCCTGGCCTCACTTATGATAAACTCTATCTGGTCGCCTCCCGCGGCGTCCAGCATCTTCTTATATTCCGTCTTATCGGTTATCGCTGAATCGTAGTAGGCCTTTCCGGCCCTATAGATCTGGAGATATATCTCCCCGATCCCTTTCTTTCTGCAGAATTTTATTAGCTCCAAGGCAGCGTCTTTCGAATATAGGACCTTCCTGTCGGAAAATACCGTTATCCACACACCCTTGGTCATATCCGACCCGGCAAAGCCGTCCTCCGCGCATATGGCTTCGCAATATAATCCCTGAAAAAAGATCGCGCACAAAAAGAGTATCGATATTGCCTGACCTATTCTTCTCTTCTTCATCTTATTATATGTGTCTCCACTTTGCCGAGCATGCCGCCGGATATCTCCACGATATCTCCGGATTCAAGAAATTTGCCGCTACGCTCTTCTGTCTTTATCGTAAAGAGCAGTTTCGCGAACCTATCCAGCCGCAGTATATCGCCGATCAACTTCTTCCATGCCGGGACTTGCAAGGCAACTCCGCCCGGAGTGCCTGTCAAGACAATATCGCCTTTTACCGGCAGTGAATGAGGATACTTTCTATGTATAAACCCTAACATCTCTCTGGGTGTATATATCATATCATCTGTAGACTGCCTCTGCCTGATCTCACCATTGACCTTTGTAGTGATGACAACTGAAAGGATCGAATCAGGCCTCTCCTCACCCGGGACCCACATATCCCTCCCGACAGGCAAAAAGTTAGGGAAGCTTTTTGAAGCGCCCCAGTACTCGTAACGGTTCGGCATCCCTTCCCCAAGTATTGCAAGATCGCGAAGGCTTATATCATTCGCTATAAAATAACCTATCTTTGGGGCATAGCCCGGATCCGCTATCCGGCCCCAATCAGCGTTCTCCAGAAGCACGAAGCCCAGCTCGACCTCATAATCCAAGAGCGGTAGGATCTTCTCAAACTTCTTATCTATCTTATCACCCAGACCCTCTTCCACCTCTTCCGCTTTAGCTATGATCTCATCCCTGGTAGGGATCTTCACGGGTGAGCCGTCTTGGTTCAAAGCGACGAGGCCCTTTTTAAAAATGGCAGGTGGTATATCGGGATCGAACTTCTGTCCGATCTCTTTGAGATGCGACGCGTAGGTAAGCCCCATGCCGTATATATTTTTAGGTTTGACCGTAAACGGCGCTATCTGTCCATGGCTCTCTTCAGTCCATAAATGGGCAAAGCTAGCGGGCCTAGGCGCCCCAAGGGATCCTGTAGTCGCCAGGCATCCTGACAGGCCGATATTGGCCAAGAGCGGCAGGACAAGGAATATACCTCTTTTAAGCACGCGTTGACCTTTTTCCTCTCGTTTTCTTCTCTTTTTTTGGGCGCGCATCCAACAAGTGCATGATCGCTGAATTATAATCGGGTACCCTGTAGTACTTCTCGCCGGTCATAATATTATTCTCTTCGCAAAAGCTCGTCAATTTCCTGCTTAGCGGCGCAGATAGCGTAACTGATTTCTTGGACGTCTGGTCAGCCCTCCCCTTCTTGGGGCAGGATTTGACATCGCACTTAGGGCAGAATTTACATTTGCTCATCTTTGTGGTCCTCTAGAGAGAGCCATTCCTCAAGGGCGGATACCCTCTCCTTGGCATAAGGGTGGCTCCGTACGAATGCAAGCCATCCGGGAGCATTCTTCTCTTTCTTCTCCAGTTTCTTCAAAAAAGTAACGGCCGCGTAGGGGTCATATCCCGCCCGCTTCGCGTAGAGGGCGCCTAGCCTGTCAGCAGCCATCTCATCTCTCCTGCTATAGCCGAGCGAGATCAAGCTGAAGGTTATATTTGTCGCAGCAGAGATATCCTCCCATGCGGCATTCTTCGCTTCTACGGATCTTGCATCCAAGGCATACGCCAGGTTTACCAGGAAAGAGTACCCCAGTTGGGACTCTAGCCTCTTTGCCTGGTGGCGCGCGCTGGTGTGCCCAACCTCGTGGCCTATAACACTGGCGAGTTCGTCATCACTCGATACCTCCTTGAGCAGCGCCGTGGTAACATAGACACCCCCTCCCGGCAACGCGAAGGCATTTACATCCTCAGATTCAACTACGCCGAACTTATACGGCATATCCGCTCTATCGCTTACCCGGCTTATCTTCTCGCCTATCTTTTTAGTGCGCGCAATAAGGATCGGGTTTTTTGATAATGTGTACTCTTTTAAAACCGCATTCTCTACTTCTTTGCCTATCGCTATCTCTTTATCTTTGTCTACAAATACATACTCATTCCTGCCGGTCGCCTGGTTATATACCGTTGCGCAGCCGATAAGCATTAGAGGCAGGAATAAGGAGACGATCAGTATGTGAATGCGTATATTGTTTAGAGGGGCTGTCTGCATCACTTAGCTTATGCGGAAACTTATATCCGGGTTTGCCTTAAGGGTATTGTGGACAGGGCAATTCTCTATAAACTCCATAAAGGCCTTTTTCCTGCGATCATCGAGCTGGGATCCTTTTAGATCTATGCTGTAAACCTTCGCTTTATACATAATGCGCCTGTCTCCGATATAGATATCCTGCCACTACTTTAGAAGCTTCTCCACCCTAGCGATCAGATCCTGAGGCTTCAGGGGTTTCTCTACATAGTCGTTTACGGGAAGCCATGCCTCATCACCCGCTTCTTTCTTAAAGCCCATGCCGGTCTTCTCTTCGATAGCCGTCACCATCATAATAGGGGTATCTTTATGTTTTTCATCTTTTCTCAATTCCCTCGCGACCTCAAAACCGCTATCACCCGATTCCATCATGACATCGAGTATAATAAGGTCAGGGTTCTCCTCGCGGGCCACTCTCAGCCCCTCTTTTCCGCTTGAGGCGGTAATGATTTCGTGCCCTTTGCTCTCTAAGACTATCTTCATCGACTCTCTGATATCAGGATCATCATCAACAATCAAAATCTTTGCCATTCTCTGCCTCCAATATTTCTATTTAAAAAACGCGCCTACTATGCCCACGCCTATAATAACCACTGCGGGATGGACTTTAGTATAAGTAAATAGCGCAAAAGATACAACAACTATTATTATATTTTTAAGCTGTGCAATTTGGCTTATATTTACAAGTTTAAACGCTACCCCTATTATCATAGCAAATACGGCTAGTTGTATGGCGCCTAATGCGGACTTAAGCCATGGCAGATCCTTGTACTTTGCATAGAGAGACCATGCGACAACGATCAATATGGTTGGCGCCAGAAAGTTGCCCAGGTTCGCGGCAATAACGCCGGAGATGCCCGATATCTTATAGCCGACATATGTAGCGTATTTGACCGATATGGCGCCCGGAATTATATTAACCACACCTAGAACCTCGAGAAACTCTTCTCTAGTAAGCCAATTGTAGTTCTCGACTACCTCTCTTTCTAAAAGCGGCAGGAATGAGTACGCCCCTCCGATAGCGAAAATGGATATCTTTGTGAATACCATGAATAATTTCATCAAAACCATATTAATGTTCTCTCTCTATGACCATGTCCAGCCCGTGCCCCAGCTCTGCTATTATTGCCTCTAGAGACTCCTTAGCTCCTTTTGTAGAGCCGGGAAGATTTATTATCAATGTCTTCTTCCTCAATCCGGCGATCCCTCTTGATAACATTGCCCTCTTTGTAATGCAGAGGCACTCTGTGCGCATCGCCTCCGGTATTCCGGGAACATCCCTTTCGATTACCTCCTTAGTAGCTTCTGGCGTCAGATCTCTCGACGTAAAACCGGTTCCGCCGTTAGTCAATACAAGATCGACTTTTATAATATCGCAATAATGGATCAACCTCTCTTTTATCATCTCAGGCTCATCCGGTATGACCTCGTAAACTAAAACATCCCCCGGGATATTCCTGGCAAGCTCCTGCACTATCTTGCCGCTCGTATCCTCTCTCTGGCCTTTAGAACATTTATCACTTATTGTCAAAACTGCTACCTTATATCGTACGGCTCCCTCAGAGCCCTGCTCACTCTTCATCTCTTCCACCTGTAAGTTCTATGCTATCGCCCTTTCCGATTATCCCGCCCTTTATCACACGCGCAAATATTCCCTCTCTGGGCATTACGCAGTCACCGGCCTCATAATAGATATTGCACCTTGAGTGGCACTCCTTGCCGATCT
>JBDRDE010000264.1:0-2546 GCA_043821065.1 Candidatus Omnitrophota bacterium | reverse complement strand
CTAAGAATGTCGTGAACTGCCATACGTCTTCCTCTTTCGGTCTATCTATATCGAACTTGGTGAATTTTGTATTCAGGTTCATAAGCGGCGTCCAATCTACGGGTGTCGAGACAAAAGGCTTGATAAAAGGCTCCGCAATCTCTAGTATAAAATCATGATCGATGTCGTCAGGCATGAGAAACCCTCTTTTCGGGTTCTTTATCATCCAGAGCGCGGCCGCCACGACTGAGATGGCAACCTGGAGGGTAGTAGCGTTCTGATGCGGCACAAGTCTCCTGGCTTCTCCTATGCCCAGCAGGCTTCCGCACCACCAGGCCTTGAAATCGTGCCCCATGAGCAATACTCCCAATTCATCCCTGCCGCTCGTTATCTCATCGCTCATTATCCTCTGCTTCTCCTGCAGCTTGAACTGCCTCATCTCAAGCTCGTGGAGGGAGTTGATCGCGACATCGGTCGGGCAGTAGGCGTAATGGACCGTCGGTCTATACACAGCCTTTCCATCTTCCCATACGGTAAGCCTGTCGGATATGCTGAACGCTTCACCGTGACGGATTACCATGCCCGTGATCTCTCCGCACGGCACCCACGAACGCACCCAGGTCTTCATGCCCACAGTGCTCAGGCAGATCTGGTTACGGGGGCCGGTTTTATGGAAGAATGCGCCTTTTGGCACATAGTGCTCATGTGTCCCCCAGCCAAGCTCCGCCGGGGCCACTCCTTCCTCATAGAACCCTTCTATAGACCACGTATTGACGAACTCGTTGACCTCTTTAGGCTTATCCGTGATCTGCGTGTCGCGCTCACTTATGTGGATGGTCTTTAGCCCTTCTATCTGGGCAAGTTTTGCGAAATTCTTTTCCTTGATCGCCGATCCGAGCTGGGCAGCCCTCTCATCGCGCGGCTTTTCGCTGATGATCTTCTGGGCGATATCTATAAGGGCCTTCTTCGTGAAGTGCGAGACAAGACCGGGATTCGCTCCGTGGTCGACGATAGCTGTCGGGCCGTTATTATCACCCCATTTTTTTATAGTCTCGCGCAGCTGCATATGCCGCGTGTAGAGTGTATATTTTGTCGGGTCGTTCCTTTCAGAGTCTTTATAAGGGTTCCACTCTTCAACAGACGTGTTCGCGTATCGGACGTTGTTATCCCTGCACCATTGCACGATACTGATGCAGTCTATGTTCCACGCGAGGTCTATGATCATATCCCCGGAGCCGACATACTTTCCCAGGAGTTCCTTATAATTACCTTCGACAACCCTATCTGTGACGTAATTGACGCCTTTATCGAGGGCCTCTTTTACGCGTCCGCGGTTGTCGACAAAATCCATGATGGTGATATTCTTGGGCGGCATATCTATGAGTTTCAAGACAAGAGGGATGGCGCACTGGGAGACAGAGCCGCATCCTATGATCAATAACTTTCCGTTGAACTTCATTAATTCTCCTTTCGATTGCTGCCTTACGAACTTAGGTGCTATCTTTTATGTGTTATCTTATATTTGAAATTATTATAGCACAAAACAATTTTTTTTTGTAAAGAAAAAGTGGAGATTTTTTGGGAATAGAGATATAATCAATATATGAAAACAGCTTTAGCCGTTCTTATAAGCCTGGCCCTCTTACCGGCATTCGCCATTCCTTTATCAGCGGAGGAAGATGATCTGCCTGCCGGGATAAGTGAGCTGCCGCCGGGTATGTCGATAATAAAGGTAGGCACCGCGAATATAGTAGCCCCGATAGGAAGCAGGGTCTACAAGGAGAATACTATAACGATCGTCGAGCCGATAGAGCAGTACGCGGCCAGAAAATTCCTGGATATCGAGGCGCGCTTCGTGGCGATCGAAAGCAGGCTGAAAGAGATGGAGAAAGAATTACAGGAGCTCACTCCTCCCGAACCTTCTGAGCCTCTTCCTGCAGATCAGCGGCAGTCTCCTTCAGCTTCTCCAGTTTCTCCTGGAGTGCGCTCATCGACGCCTTGATGCTATTCACTCTATCTTCTGACTCCGTCAGCTTGCGCTCCGCGTAGGCGCCGACACTCTCAACAACTATCATGCCATCTCTCTCATGCACCTTTGTGCCCTTGGGCACCATAAGCTTAGTATCGCCGACTGTGACGATCTCCATCCCTGGCGCCGCATCGGCTTCTTCTTTCGCGCATAACTCTGTCCCAACCAGCGCAGCTCCCAACACCAGCGCCAGTATCGCGGCCAGCGCGATATTACTCTTCTTCGCCATCCTCTCCTCCTTATACTATATACCTAATATATAGCCTGTAGCAATTATACCTTAATCACCGCTTTAGTCAAGCTGCCGGGTCTTGCCTCATATTAAAGCGCCGCCAGGAGGCCTGTCTCCTATTAAGCGCTGTCGGGGGCTTGCCTCCCCATATCCTAAGCTTTCCGGTGTTGCTTGCTCGACCGATTTTTTTACCCGTGCTTATGGACTTACGTTTTGAGCCTCGCGCATGTAAAGCAGAAGCTCAAAACGCCTATGTCCTGCTATGGCAGAACAACGTAACTATAACGGCGCTCACTCGCTTGCCAA
>JBDRDE010000263.1:0-2382 GCA_043821065.1 Candidatus Omnitrophota bacterium | reverse complement strand
CGTCATTGCGAGGGCCGCGAAGCGGCCCGAAGCAATCTCTAATCCAGGCCCGTTGTAACAGTTCAGCCCCAGAAGTAATCCGAACCGTCATTGCGAGGGCCGCGAAGCGGCCCGAAGCAATCTCTAATCCAGGCCCGTTGCTAATCGGCAGCATAACCTCCCCTGCCCTTAAGTAAAAATCCGCTCCAGGCACTTGACAGCGGATGTTTTATGTGATATAATCTGATATATAATATAAGTATCAGATATAAGGAGGCCAATAATGGGTATCCCCGCGCTGCTCGCAAAACGCCATAGCGCCGTTCGTAATGCGCCCAAGATAGCCAAGATCATGAAAGGCTCTATTGTTATCGTCAAAAGGTACTGCGGTAAGCCGAATTGCCGGTGCCGCAGGGGGTTTAAACACCGCTCGCTATATGTATCTTTGACCGATAAGGGTAAGCAGCGGCTTGTCTATATACCAAGGCGGTCTGAGGAGAAGACCCGGCGCCTGATAGCCAATTACCGCGACTTAAAAACAGTCGTAGAGAAGATATCGCGCCTCAATGTCTCTCTTATGACCGTTTACCCTAAGGCACCGGAATGACGCGCAAAGAGATAGAGCAGATTCTGTTAAGGGTAAAGACGCTCGAAGAAGAGAACGAAAAGCTCAAAGAAGAGAATGCCTACCTAAGGTTCGAACTCGAGGACCTGAGGTCAAAGCGCTATAAGTCCGGCAGGAAGAGGCCTCCCGATGAGCCTGATACCCCTATGTCTTTGCCAAAGAAAATAGGCGGCCTCTTCGGCCATGTAGGCTGGTTCAGGAAGAAGCCCGAAAGAATAGACAGGATAGAGGAATTGAGATTGACCGCCTGCCCCGTATGCGGTTCCAGGGATATAAACCAATGCAAAAAGACACAAGAGCACATACAAGAGGATATAATCCTGCCCCGGGTTGAGGCTGTTATGTATAAGCGCCATTATTATTACTGCAAGAAGTGTAAGAAGGTCGTCGCCCCGCAGGGCAAAGACGAGATACCCGGAAGTTATATCGGCCCTAAGGCAAAGGCCTTCGCGAACTTCCTGCGGTATGTTGTCAAGATATCCGAGCGCGACGTAAAGATGCTCTTCGAAAGGGCATTTAACCTCAAGATAGTCCCTTCATCAATAACAGGATTCAGAGGCCAGCTTAAGAAAAAGGCGCTGCCCGCCTACTCTAAGCTTATGGAGGCTCTTAGGATAGGCCCGTTTATCCATGCCGATGAGACCGGCTGGAAGGTAGACGGCGATAATCACTGGCTCTGGAAGTTCTCAAATAAGAGGATATGCGTAAGCCATATAGATAAATCCAGGGGCCAGAATGTCGTAGATAAGATGATAGGTGATAAGTATAAAGGCGTCTTGATATCGGACTTCTTATCCGCCTATAACAAGATAGACGCTAAGGCAAAACAGAGATGCCTTGTCCATATCATGCGGGACTTGAAGAAAGTTATAGAGTATTGGCGCGATGATAGAGAAGTCTTAAGATACTGCCAGAGACTCAAGGATATATTAGGGGATGCCATCGCCCTCCATGGCGAATATATAAATAGGAGACGGGACGGCGCGTATTACCGGAGAAGAGAGGCGCTTACAGAGGCCTTGAAAGACTTTTCATTCCCCAACCCCAATAAGAGAATCCTCAAGCGCTTTGCCAAGCGGCTTATGAGGCACAAGGATGAGATCCTCACCTTCTTATACCAGAAGAATATTGATTATCATAATAACCACGCGGAACAGCAGATACGGCCGGATGTCATATTCCGCAAACTTACCTTCGGCAACCGCTCTCCTATAGGCGCCCAAAACCACAGCGTCATTATGAGCGTCCTTCAGACCGCTAAGTTAAACGGCATCGATCCTATCGCCGCCTTAGAAAAGATACTCCTCAAATCGCCGCAGAATCCGCTTGTCAAAGCGCTATCTCCATAAAAAGGGCATTGATGATGATACCAAAACGCGGTTACGTATATCTTATGACAAATAGGCATAATACGGTAATTTATACAGGAGTTACCAGCGACCTCGCAAAAAGGGTCTATGAACACAGAGAAGGGCTTATAGACGGCTTCACCAAAAAATATAACGTTAAGAAATTGGTCTATTATGAAATAGCCGATGATATCGAAAGCGCCATCATGAGAGAAAAACAGATAAAGGCCGGCTCCCGCAAGAAAAAGATAGCCTTGATCAAATCCATGAATCCTGCCTTTAAAGATTTATATCCTGAACTTTGAGATTGCTTCGTCGGCGCCTTCGGCGCCTCCTCGCAATGACGGCGGGTTACTTCTGGCGCTGAACTATTACAGCCCTTCTGAGATCTCAGTGACCTGCCCGGCTATACTTGCCGGTATGCCGTGG
>JBDRDE010000262.1:0-9066 GCA_043821065.1 Candidatus Omnitrophota bacterium | reverse complement strand
GCTTAACCTGTTCTTCATAAGCCTTCGCGTTATCCGCCATCTGATTTACCGAGGCTGAGGCCAGAAGGGAGAAGGCGGTTATAAGCGATATGCCTACTATCAGTGTGACGATCACAGCCAAGGGGCGCGGGAACTTAAGGGATCGCATCTGAAAGTCTATGATCGGCATGAGCATAAAGGTGAAGAAGAGCGCCAATACGAATGGTATCATGAGCGAGCGAAGTACATAGAGGGTCGCGGCTACGGCGATCACGGTTAATACCAGAAGACAGACGGTCTCGATCTTTCTTTCGTTCTGCATAGGATAAGTATAGACAGGTTTGATATTCGAGTCAAGTATTTTCGAACTACAGCGACGCGGCGCTAGCTTTTAAATAGGAAGCGCCAAAACATAGTTTTGTGGTATAATAAGCGGCATGAAACGCTTCAAGAAGTTTAGAAGGTTTAAAAATCTCTTGTGGGGTGCGATCGCTCTCATTTCTAACGAGATGGCCGGTGCGCATCGTAGGTATAACGATAAAGATAAAGGTCATCGACCAATCTCGCGGTCATGCAGCGCAGAGGCTCGAGAACGCGATCTATGCTTTCTGGCACAACCGCATGCTTCTCTGCTTCTTCTTTTATAGACGCTTTCACCTGGGGAAGAAGATGTGCGTCCTGGCCGATGATAGTTACGCCGGAGAGTTTGTCGGAAGGCTGATGAAGGACGAGAATGTCAATTTTATATCACACTCGATAAAAGACTCCGCAAAGAAAGAGTATCGAGACCTTATACGCGATGTCAAATCCGGGCGCAACGCCTGGATAACCCCGGACGGCCCGCGCGGCCCGATATATAAAGTAAAGAGCGGCGTTATCCGCCTTGCCCAAAAGACAGGCCGGCCCATAATCCCTGTAGGATTTAGCGCCAACAGAATGAAGATGCTGGGCAGCTGGGATAGGTTTATACTCCCTTTTCCTTTCAGCCAAGAGATCGTTATTCTAAGCGAACCGATCTATGTACCCAGCAGTGCGACCAAAGACGCGCGCGAGAAGATGACGACGGATCTAGAAGTTAGCATCAATAAGGTTACTCAATACGCGGACGAATATTTAACTAACCAAAGACTATGATACCTATAATTCCAACAGAAGATGCAAGCATAGAGTTTATAGCCAGCTCGCAGGGCCCTGAGATCCCCGTAAGAATATATGGCGCGGAGGCTAAAGGCATACCCCTTATAATGCTTCATGGCCTGCAGAGCCACTCTGGGTGGTTTGCCCAATCGGCGTCTTTTATTGCAAAGCAAGGTGTGCCTGTCTACGCGATGGATCGCTATGGTTCCGGAATGAGCAAAGCGCCGAAAGGCGGCTACAGATCTTTAAAAGAGTCCATAAAAGACATAGACAGCATTGTAAAATACGCTATTGATAAGCATAATAAGAATAATGTTCATCTTTTGGGCCATTGTTATGGCGCCATGCAGGCTGCGGCTTACGCATGTGAGAATAATTATAAAATAAAATCATTAATACTGCCAACACCGGCGATATTCACAAAGAGCGATGTTAAACCCGCAGAAAAACTCAAAGCCCTCTGGTCTAAGATAAGCGGCAGGGATCTAATGGTACCGGTTCCACTCAAAGCGGAGATGATGTCAGATATCGATGCGTACGTCAGCTTTATAAAAAATGATAGGCTATCGCTCCATGAAGCTTCCGGCAGATTCTTCTTTGAGGTGGTGGGCATGCGCAGGTTTATCATGAAAAGATCATCCAGCATAACCGCGCCGGTCTTTATGGCCTTCGCGGGGAAGGACCCCATCTGCCGCAATGAGGAAAATAGGCGATTCTTCGATTCTTTAAGGTCTGATAAGAAGGTGTTGAAAGTTTATAATGATGCCAGGCACATATTAGAGTTCAGTAGGGAAAGGGATAACTTTTTCAAGAATATGGCGGCCTGGCTTGATAGCTTCAGTAAATAACAGGTCCTCAGGGGCTTTTATTTTAATCTTGACTATAGTCCAATTGGAAGTATAATGATATACTAATGTGGTTTAGGACAATTAACCCATATACCAACTTAGGAGCTCAACATACAATTATATGAATATAAAAATGCCTAAGAAAAATATAAGGAAACACAAGACAGGCCTGGTTTTGGGAAGCGGCGCAGCGAGGGGTTTTTCGCAGATAGGCGTTATTAAAGCCCTTGTTGAGCAGGATATCCCCATAGATCTTATCGTTGGCACGAGCGTAGGGGCAATAGTGGCCGCTTGTTACGCGAAGCTCGTGGACAAGAAGGGCTTTAAGGGCACCATGACCGATGACGACTGGAGCAGGATATTCCAGATAGCGAATCTCGACCTCGAGGCGATGTTCAGAGGGTTTGCCGATGAGAAGAAGATCACCGAATGGCTCAAGAACGCTATCGGGGACATATCGTTTGACCAGCTCGCCATACCCATGGCGGTTGTCGCCGCGGACGCGCAGACAGGAGAAGAGTTCGTCATAAAGGAAGGGTCTGTTCTTAAAGCTATAAAGGCGAGCGTATCCATACCGGTATTGTTCCCTCCCGTGCAATATGGAGATAGATTCCTGGTAGACGGCTCGTTTGCCAATCCTGTAGCGGTAAATGTAGCGAAAGAGATGGGGGCAACATATATCATAGCCTGCGATACGACGCGCGCCATGGAAGATAAGGCTGTGACCGATGTGAAAAAGAAGCTGCTCAAAGGCATAGACCAGCAGAACAGGAAGTTCATGCGAAACGCCCTAGGCATGAAGAAGACGTTTAAAACACTCGTCAACCACGCAACCGCCACCGCATTTGAGAAGCGAAGAAGTATAGACAGGAATGTCCTGCGCATGTTCAAGGCCCTCAAGCAGACGCTGCGTGATATCGAAGGCGAGGTTGTGAAAACACAGCTACTACAAGCCGATCTTGTAATAACGCCTAATGTCGGCCATATAGATATGATGGCGTTCTCCAAGGGAAGAGAAGCCGTTATCGAAGGGTATAACGCCGCCAGAAAAGCGCTTTCAAAAATTTAGCCATAAGAGATGTTTTAATGATAGCGCCTTATATCCATCCTCGCCACGAATTAATAAGCTTTCTACGGCTGGTTTTCACAAAAGAGCAACAGTGAAAAATAGAATAACAGCTTTTTTAATTATCTTGTTTGTCTGCGCCTTAAGCCCGCACCCTTCCTCATTACTTGCCGAAGAAGTAGAGACCCAAGGGTATAAAGTCGACGGCGACGTGAAAGACTTTCTCGAGGATTTTAAAGAGGCCATCGACGAGATGGATACCTACACCTTCCTTATGAGCGTAGAGAATTGGGAGGGCAAGAGGCACGAAAAGATGCTGAGCAGGTTCTGCTTTAAGAAGCCCAACCTCATAAGGATGGAAGTGCTCGAAGGAAGAAAGCGCGGATCGACCGTTGTGCTTAACAAGGAGGGCAGTATAAGGGGCAGGAATAACTTCGGATTAACGCTTACTTTGAAGCCTCATAATAAGCGCCTCCAAAATATACGCGGCGGAACTTTTTTGCGCGCAAGTCTTGCGGATAAGTGGTCGAGGATAAACGACCAGATCACGAACAAGGGCTGCAGGGCGAAGATAAAGGAAGAAGAGTTGGGCGATAGAGAGGTTTACCATCTGCATATATATCACAATAATACTTATAACGACGCTACAGACGAGGACCTCTGGGTCGATAAAGAGACATTCTTTATTTCGAAAAACGTAATATATGTGGATGACAAGGTAGTCTCAGATGTCAACTGGAGTCAGCACGAAGCCAACATACCATTAGATGATTCACTGTTCAAGCAATAACTATCTTGAGTTAGCAAAAAAAGGTAGTATTTCTATATATAGTTGGTATAATAGCACTAAGGGATGGTCCCAATAAACGAAAGGAGGCAGTTATGGTAAAAAGGTTGTCAGTAGTGTTAGCGGCTGTGATGGTGTTAT
Organism: Candidatus Omnitrophota bacterium; assembly: GCA_043821065.1. GTDB lineage: Bacteria > Omnitrophota > Gorgyraeia > JABMRJ01 > JABMRJ01 > JAZFTF01. The sequence goes on along the minus strand of JBDRDE010000262.1, from coordinate 5,108 downwards.
CTTTTGCGATGGCGACGCACGCTCAGGCAGGCGAAGTTATCGACGCCATGGGAGCTAAGCTCGTAAGAGGCGTAGTAAACACCTTCACCGGCTGGGTGGAATTTCCTATGCAGATAAAGAAGGGTTATGAAGCGGGCTTTATGGACAATGAGGATCAGAAGCTTGTGGGAGGCTTAGTCGGCATATTTGATGGAATCTTTCATTCAATGGGAAGGACAGCTAATGGCTTAGTAGATATGTTCGGATTCTGGGCAGCAAATCCGGCCAGCAATGAAGGAGTAGGACTTCCTCTCGATGCGGAATACGCATGGGAAGAGGGAACCGCGCACAACATATTTGAACCGGATCTAATGGAGGGTGCCATAAACCCCATAGGCAAGAAGCTTGTCAGGGGCCTTGGTAATGGTTTCCTCGGCATAGCAGAACTTCCTGGCCAGATCATGAAGGGCATAGATGAAGGCGAGCCGGCAACCGGTCTTGTGAAAGGTGTGTGGTACTGGTTTAGCAGGTCATATGATGGTTTCGCGGATATCATGACATTATTAAATACAAGCCCTGCGGACAACGTGGGCCCGGCCTTTGGCGAAGAGTGGCCTTGGGACGCGCTTTCGGAGAGCATGTAATATCAGCAGCAAAAAGTAGTTGATCTAAGCAAGAGCGGTGCAGCAAACCTGCACCGCTCTTTTTCTGTCTCTACCCCGATACATCCAAGCTTCCCGGTGTTGCTTGCTCGATCGCTACCAATGACTTCCCCTAGGTGAAGCACTGTCGGAGGCCCGCCTCCGCTCGTCGCTCACAAAAGGATACGCGCCTTTTGTTCGCTGTAGCGAAAATCGCGAATTAAGCTAAAAAGCTTATAATCTAGATGGCGCGCAGTGGTATTCGCGATTTTCGATATTCGCTCCGGCGGACCCCCGACATCGCTTCATACCCTACGGGTACTTCGCCTGCATAATCTACATGCTTGCGCGCTTGCTGCTAAGATTTCCGGTGCCCCTTGCGAGACATTAGATTTTTTTAGCCATTCAGAGTAATATATGCTGGTGCTTTTGGACTACACTTCGTTCATAGCTAGCTGTATTGTGTAGTGCATGCGCACTAACGCGAACGAGCGTATGAAGGCGCTTCACTCTGATTGGGTGTTGTAGCTACTTGGCAAGCGAGTGAGCGCGTATGTCGTATTAGGTCATTTACTCATAGAAAGCGTATAGCGCGTTTTGAGCTTCTGCTTTACATGCGTGAGGCTCAAAACGTAAGTCCAAAAGAACGGCTAAAAAAATCGGTCGAGCAAGCAATACCGAAAAGCTTAGGATTTGCGGAGGCAAGCCCCCCGGCAGCGCTTAAGGGCGCAATTTGTACAAATCGCGGTTATTGACTTGCCATTATGTATATTTATATGGTAATATCTATTTAATTAGATGAATACTTATGATGCAATAGCAAAGAGAGCGAGCGTAAGGAGTTATAAGAAAGAGCCTGTCTCTAAGGAGATCATAGAGAAGCTCATAGATGCGGGTATGCGCGCGCCTACGGCCAGGGCTGTAGAGCCTTGGGAATTCGTCGCGGTCACAGACAAGGGGCTTCTGGATAAATTGGGCGATATTGCCAATACAGGCGCGTTCATCAAAGAGGCGGCCTGCTGCATCGCAGTATTCTGTAAAGAGACGAAGTATTATCTGGAAGACGGCTGCGCGGCCACTGAGAATATCCTTCTTATGGCGGCCGATCTGGGGCTCGGCGCCTGTTGGGTTGCGGGGGATAAGAAGCCCTACACAGAAGAGGTAGCTGTTCTGCTGAACGCCCCACCAGGTCTTAAATTGATAAGCCTATTATCGATCGGCTGGCCGGATGAAGAGACGAAGCAGTCTAAAAAGCGCCGCTTAAAAGACGTTATCCACTGGGAGAGATTTTATGAGTAATGAGAATAGGAAGGAGTCGTACTGCAGCGAGGAGTTTATAGCAGCGATGTCGCACGACCTGCGCCTCCCGCTGGCGATCATAAAAGAGAGTGTAAACCTGATCATAGATGGTATTCCAGGCAGTATAAACGAAAAACAGAAGAAGATGCTGATCATAGCCAGGAAGAACGTGGATAAGATGGTTATTATCATGGACGCCCTTTTAGAGAAGGCGAACAAGGCGAATGCGGGAGGGGATTCTGATGTCGAAGAAAACACTCAAAAATAAGATACTGCTTGTGGATGACGAGACCGACTTCCTTGAGATAATGGGAGACAATATAGAGTCTTGGGGCTATCAGGTTATAAAGGCCTCTGATGGCGGCAGCGCTATGAAGGCGATCTCCGACGATCGGCCTGATGTGGTCGTGCTGGATTATGTAATGCCCGATATGAATGGCATAGAGCTTCTGAAGAAGATAAGGGGCGTCAACAGCAGCATCCCTGTGATAATGTTCACGGCAAAACCTGATACCGGGGTGATAAAAGAGTCGGCAGAGCTTGATATAACGGCCTTCGTGCCGAAGCTTAGCCCTTATGTTGACACAAAGAAAAGTCTGAGATCGGCCCTGAACATGGCATTCAAGAAGCTATAGAGGCAGGGCCCGGTCAGGAGGAGAATATAAGATGGCTAAAAAAAAGATCCTTTTAGTAGATGATGAACCCGCGCTTCTGGATATGGTCAAGATGCGCCTCGAGGCTAATGATTATGAAATCATAACAGCAAATGACGGGGAAGCCGGGCTGGAACTCGCCCGCAAAGAGAAGCCCGACCTTATAATCCTGGACCTGATGCTGCCTAAGATGGACGGATATAAGGTCTGCGCGCTGTTAAAGAGAGACACCAGGTATTCATCTATCCCTATATTGATGTTTACGGCAAAGGCCCAGCAGGAGGATATGAAGATGGGGGAGGAGGCCGGGGCGAATGGTTACATAACCAAACCGTTCGAGCCGCAGGCCCTTCTGGGTAAGATACAGGAGTTCCTCAAGTAGTAGCAAAGAGGGCATGATGACCAGAAAATCTAAAAGATCGCTTGGCGAGAGCTTGGTAGAAGATGGCCTTATAACCCCGGAGCAGTTCAAGGCTGCGCAGTCGGAGGAGTCTAAGACCGGCCATCGGCTCAGGAAGATTATAGTGAAGATGGGCATGGTGACCGAGGAGGATATGGTCGAGTTCATAAGCCGCAAGCTCGGTGTTCCTAAAATAGAGCTCTCCAACTACCTGATAGACCCTCAGACGGTGGAGCTCGTCCCCGAGAACCTGGCCAGAAAGTATGAGCTTATACCGGTCTTTAAGATAGGCAGCCGCCTCACATGCGCTATGGTCGACCCATGGAATGTCTTCGCCCTCGACGAGCTTAGGATGAAGACGAACCTCACGGTGGAGCCGGCCGCGGCCCAGGAGCCGGAGATACTCAAAGCGCTCGACGAATACTATGGCGCGAAAGGCACCATAGAGGATGTTATTAAGTCCATGGATGAAAAAGATATGAACCTCGGTGATCCTTCCGGAACAGGCGCCGTAGACATTAAGAAGCTTGAAGATATGGTCGAAGAGCCGGTGGTCATAAAACTGGTAAATCTTATCATCATGAAGGCTGTCCACGAGGTGGCCAGCGACATACACATCGAGCCCGAGGAAGAGACCCTCAAGATCAGGATAAGGGTGGACGGTATGTTGCACGAGATCACCTCCCCGCCCAAGCATATGCAGTCGGCAGTCATATCGAGATTGAAGATCATGGCCAATCTCGATATCGCTGAGAGGAGGATGCCGCAGGACGGCAGGTTCAATGTAAAGATGGAAGGCAAAGACGTAGACGTGCGTGTCTCATGCGTCCCTACTATTTATGGGGAGAACGTGGTCCTTCGCCTTCTGGATGCGTCGAGCGCCCTGCTGAGCCTCAAAGATATAGGTTTTGCGAACGAGATCCTGGACCGCTATCTGAAACTCATCACGCGGCCTTATGGCATAATCCTGGTAACAGGCCCTACGGGCAGCGGGAAGACGACGACGCTCTATGCCTCCCTGGACAAGATAAACACGATCGAGAAGAATATCATAACCATAGAAGACCCCGTTGAGTACAGGCTCGCCGGTATACGCCAGATACAGGTAAACCCTAAAGTAAATCTTACGTTCGCCAACGGGCTGCGCTCGATGCTCAGGCAAGACCCCGATATAATGATGGTGGGAGAGATAAGGGATTTCGAGACAGCCGAGATCGCTATACAGGCGGCGCTCACGGGCCACCTCGTCTTTTCGACACTCCACACAAACGACGCCCCAAGCGCGATCACCAGGTTGGTAGATATGGGCACAGAGCCGTTTCTGGTATCAGCGTCGGTCATAGGGGTATTGGCGCAGAGACTCATAAGGACTATATGCGGAGAGTGCAAAGAAGAGTATGAGCCCCCTGATGAGGTCTTGAAGGACCTGGGCATTAACGAGGCCTCACGAATAAAGTTTTACAGGGGCAAGGGCTGCCCTAAATGCGTACAGACCGGATATAAGGGGCGGCTCGCGATATTCGAGCTCATGTTAATGGATGAGAGTGTGCGCGGACTGATCACAGCCAAGGCCCCGCTGGAAGAGATATCGAAGAGGGTGCGCTCTTCGGGGATGCTTACGCTCAAGGAAGATGGTATCAACAAGATAAGGGATGGGGTCACCACTGTTGAAGAGGTATTACGTGTGACCAGGGAGGGTTGATGCCCAGGTATAACTACAAAGCGAGAGATGCTTCCGGCAGAGCGGTAAAGGGAAGCATGGAGGCCGAGTCTAAGAGCGATGTCGTCGAGAAGCTTCGCAAGACGGGCTATATGGCCACGCGCGTGGCACAGGCAGCCGCCGGCTTCAATCTAGAACGGTTCTTGGAGGGCCTTAAGGCTATAAGCACCGATGAGATGGTGCTCTTTAACGTGCAGCTCTCCAATATGATAAACGCCGGCATCACGATCCTGGCCAGCCTGGATACGCTGAACAAACAGATAGAGAATAAGAGGCTTAAAGAGGCCATAGGCAGTATTGGGAGGAGCATCGAGGCGGGCGACAGTTTCTCAGGGGCATTAAAAAACTACCCGGGGATCTTCTCCGGCCTATTTTTAAATATGATAAAGGCGGGAGAGGCGAGCGGGAAGCTCGAT
>JBDRDE010000261.1:0-8675 GCA_043821065.1 Candidatus Omnitrophota bacterium | reverse complement strand
AAGATATCCTCCGTGATACCCAGATCGTAGGATATATTGCTAAACTCGGATACGGTATTTCCTCCAGATTCAAGATCTGTCACTTGAGATCTTGTAACAGTCGGGTGGCCCTGGATAGTCTTTACCTCTAAAGACTCGACGATCCTTTGCAGCTTACCCTGCTTATTATAGTACTCCGCTTTAAACGGAAGGAAGCTATCTTTGGATATCCAAAGATAATAATACGAGAACTCGACGGACTTTTCGTTCTTCGGGACGTTCTTCAGTTTGTAATGCTCGCCTGTCGTCTCTACAAGCTCATGGGCATCATCGGTTATGTTCCTACCGGATACGTCCTCATATAAGAAGTTCGAACCCACAAAGCTTGAGCGCTTATCGGTCGCCGATATGCGCCTTACAAGATCGAGCGCCGGCAGGTAGAGCCACCTGTCATCATCCGCATTTATATGTTTCCAGACCATATAGACCATCTCCCTGACATCTTCCGGTTTTTTGAAGTATACATAGAACTTCTGCTCGCCGCCATCCTCTATATCCATGCGTAATATAGTAAACCCTCTTATCCTTGTCCTGCCCTGACTGTCAGTGATCGTCATGGTTACATCAGCCTTGCCGTCATTGCCAGCGTAATAGGCCGTCTTATTGGCCTTATCTACGATCTCATCAACGCTCAGATCTCCAAAGCTTGGCGTCGCCGTCAACGCCAGCATGGCAATAGATAGAATTAATCCCTTAATAAGTGATCCCTTCATTGTCTCCCTCCATTATCGCGCTTCTTCTCTCCTCTTTTAAATGTCAAACCCGCTATTGGCGTAATGGCGGCCGGAAGCAGGATGAGCGTGGTTATTCCTGATGCGGCCATAATGAGCATGAAGAAGAGCCCTACCGTCTGATATGGCACCAGCGGCGCAGCCAATAGAGGCGTAAAACCGACTGATATGATTATGGCATTCTTTGTAATAGCTCGCGCCGGCTCCTGGAATATCTCCCTGATCGCGCCCTGCCAGTTGCCGATCTTTCGATAGATCTCGCGTGACCTTTCAAGAAAGTGTATGGCAAAGTCTACAGAGAGTCCAAGTGTGAGCGATGACAAGACGGCTACGGGCATATCGTAATCTTTTCCAATTATACCTATCAATCCGTATATAAAGAGTATCGTTATAGAGAGCGGCAGCATAGCGAAGAAGCCCAATATAGGAGAGCGAAAGAGAAAGACCATCATAAAGAATACTATGATAAAGCTCCCCATGAGGCTCTTCAACATTCCACTCACCATCTTGTCCTGCCAGACGACATTTATATAGGTCAGGCCGGCCCAGTTGTGCTTAAGCTTGATAGGAGGGGGATTCTTGTCCAGATAATCCTCCACTATGCGCGTAACCTCTTCGGTATCGCGGTTGTCCCCGCTCTTAAGCTGAAGCCACATATTGATCTTTGTATAATCAGGGTCCGCAAAGTGCCAGAGATCGTCCGGCTTGTGGCTGTTCTGGTATGAGATAAGGCACTGCGCAACCGCTGCCGCGGAATCCGGGATCCTGTTATAGGCCTTATTTCCGTCCATGAGCTCGTAGTAGACCTTTTTGACCACATCCGTAAGAGCGGTTGTCTTGCCTACCTTGCCGGATGATACCAGATGATCCTGCAGGCCTTCGATATAACGCAGGAGCCTGGGAGACTTAAAAGAGTCGAGAGCGCCGGAGTCTAGGACCAGATATGCCGTATACGTACCGCCAAAATGCGCGTTCAGGACCCTGTCGGCCACCCTTATCCGGTGGTTCTCTGAAAACCAATTAACCGGATTGTCATTTATGTTTATCTTTGTGATGCCATAAAGCGATAGGGCCGTTATGCCTAATGCCACAATGACTACCGGCTTCCATCTGCCCACGGAGAATGCTCCTATCTTGCCCAGTATGACGCTGAAGCGCCCCTTCCCTTCATCATGATTCTTGGCGCCATAACCTTCAAACGATCTATCACTGATCAGCATTATAAAAGCGGGTATAAAAGTCATGGTCAGGACCCAGGCAAACATAACACCTAGGGCCACGTATATACCGAATATCCTCACAGGCGGTATTGGAGTAAAGGCCAAAGATGCGAATCCTACAGATGTGGTAAGAGATGTGTAGAGCATCGGCATAAAGAGCGAGCTCATCACATCTTCGATCGTCTCTCTCTTATTCTTCTTAATGGGGTATTTTTCAAAGAATTCGCTCAATATATGAACAGAATCGACTACCGCTATTGGCATGAGGAAGATAGGTATCATAGAGCTCATTATGTGCACAGTGAACCCGTTGCCGATAAGCGCTCCCATTGTACCGATAACGGTCGACATGGCCACCAGCATAGGCGATATTATGAGCTTCACATTCCTGAAAAAGAGCCACATCAGGATAAATATAATAAGCCCCGCAAGAGGCGCGGATAAGGCCATCTGTTTAAACATCTGGACACCGAAAGTATCCTCTGCCACAGGCAGGCCCGTGATATGGTATTTTTCAATGCCGTCAAACCTGTCTATGATACCGAATATATCCTGCGATATGCGGTAACTCTGGGACTTCTCTTTTATCGGTACATATACACACAGGGCCTTTCCGTCTTCCGAGACGATAGTGCCGTCAAAGAGCGGGTTATCCTTGGCCTCCCTCTTTATGTAGAGCGCCTGCTCGTCTGTATACGGAGGCTCGGGCATAAGCCATTCAAACGAGACGCTGCCCAAACCAGCTTGGCGGATATTGTCCTTTGTTGACGGGGCGATGATCTCTCTGGTTATCACCCCATCTATACGCTTTATCTCTTCGGTTATGCCGTATACCTTCTTTAAGGTTTCGGGATTGAAGACACCATTATCGTCTTCTTCATTGACTACGCCGAGTATAATAAAGTCGTAAAGCGCGAATTCCTTCTTTGTCTTGTCATGAAATATCCTGACAAACTCCTTCTCCGAAAGCATGTTCTCTGGGTCTGTATCTATCTTTATCTTTGGAAACTGAATAAGCGCCAGGAGGACCAGAAGGAAAGTGAACCCCATGATCACTTTAGGCCGGTTTATTGAAAAATCTATGACCCTCTTGAATATCTTCATAGTTCCGGATATCCTACAGGCTGTGCCAGGATGATCATCTGGTTATTCTTCAGCTTCATCCTCTTCGCCAGAGCCGGCTTGTCGACCCAGCCAAGAACGACAGTAGACAGCCCCTCTGAGGCGCAGAAGAGGTAGACATTCTGGCTTATAAAACCTGTATCTGTCGCAGAGTAGAAGATCTTCTCCTTCTCATTCACAGACATCTTAGAGAGGTCCGAGACGTAGATAAGGTCTACGGGCACCTTTTGGGTAAAATCCTGAATACCAACCGCGGCGCGGATATCTTCGGCAATAACAGGCTCGAGAGTATTCTGTAGCGGTATATAAAGGTACAGCCCTCTCTTCATGGCTACATATATATCTATCTCCTTAAAGTTCATGGCTGTTGGAGCGGTCATCTTATCCGACCCGGGCCTGTTTACGCCGGAAGCGGCCCATAAAAGGTTGGAGAGGAGATCGAGCGGGAGTTCTCTCTCGCTAAAGGCCCTCTCACTCTTCCTGTCCTTGAGGGCCTCCATCAAAAGCTTGCCCCTATCCAGCTGAGGAGCCATCAGCTTTATAGGCTTTAGCTCTTCGGCAAAAACTCCCGAAGATAAGATTGAAAGTGTCGTGGTGGAGATGGCGCAGAGTAAACAAATGGTCTTCTTCAACATCGTTTTAACCTCCTAAATTACTATACGGTCATAGCCTTTTGGCGGTAAAGGTGGCGTCCGCCCTCTCGGTTATGAAAAATAGCTGCCAGAACAATCTGGGCCTTATATTGCTAATATGGGTATCGACTATCTCTGTCTCTCCGGCAGACCTGATCATCTCTAAGACCTGATCATTGGAATAGAACGAGACTACCGGAGCTCCGATATTATATTCACTCCCTCCCAGGTGTATGCGCTTAGATGATATCTTTGTTGTAAGCCTCTTAACATAAAAGAGGGCTGTCATCGCCGCTTCGGTCTTAAAGGTCGTCTCGCCTACTATCAGGAATCCGCCCTTATTAACGAGGCGCAAGGCGTTTGAAACGGCAAAGAGGGCGTTCTTTCTCGACTCCGACCGGGTCTTGCCCACCAGGTGATGCAGGACGCTCGATATAAGGACAAAGTCGTATCTCTTGTCGATCTTTTTATGAAGGTCTTTGTCAAGTATCGAGGCGCTTACCGTCTCGCAACCCACCCTCTTTTTGGCCTCGTCAAGCGATCTTGCGCTGACGTCGATGCCGCATAGCTCATCCATCCCTGTCCGGCTCTTTATGAATTCAAGCGCGCTGCCTGTGCCGCACCCTATCTCCAAAAGCGATCGACTGCCTGCGCGGTAGAGGTTTATGATCTCCACCGTCCTCTCAAGCCTCTTTACGTTGTATATGGGTACTGTCCTGTCGAAATACGCGGTGACTTCTCTATCCATATGGGTATATTTTGTGTGGATTATATTATAGATGGAAATGGAGCGGGGCGCAAGAGGGAATAATATCTAGCTACCTTAAGCAACTCCCCTTACCTGCCACGGGATCCTGCTGTATTGGTCGTTGTGCTCATCGAGTATTCCGGCAGCAGGGTCATGCTCCCTGTACCATGTCACGATCTTGCCGGTGTTATCGTTTACGAACAAGTAGAGTGTCTCACAGCGGCCGTATGATATATTGCGGGATAGGTTGGTCTCCAAAACGATCGCCTCTGACATAAAGGCGTTGAAGGCAAACCTATTCTTAAAACCGTTTATATAATGACTTTTGGTCTTCATGTGATCTCCGACTCCTCCAGCCGCGCACAGCCTATATCTTCCTTAATCATATTTTCGATCTCGCAGCAATATTCATTTGATAAGAACTCTTTCATCTTTATAGTGATTATCTTCAGCTTGGCCGTGATATCATTGGACTGGCCTCTTTTCGGGTCCGTAATAAAGACCGTGACCTCATCGTTCATCTCAATAAGTTTAGGATGGTTGAATCTTACCTTGCCCTTTGAAAGAGATGTGACCTCGCCAAACCTACAGTATCTATCCTCTACCTCCCGGCCGTTCAGCTCGAGGATCTCCATAAGGAGTGGTAGGTCGAACTCTTCCGTTCTCTCCATCTCTAAGGCCTCTCTCATCTCTTCCTCCTTTTTTCTGCGCTCAACCTAAGTCTACATCAAAAAATCTGTCGAGTCAATAAGGGCGATGAAAAAGCTGCTGTTAGGAATGCTGTTAATCACTAAAAGGCAGTTAACTTTTTATATCAATGGTCGTTAGGTAAATTTTTTGCGATTTTTTATAAGAAAAAGTTGGCACATTTTGTGCTAGGGTCGGGAATCTGGCGGGTGTTTTGGGCCTTCTCCTGCTCAAAAATCTGTACCGACTGTTAAATCCCGTTTCTACGGGCACCCATTTAACCGGAAAGATTGATAAAAGTATTTAAAAAAATGTTGTTTTAGTTTGATTATGAATGGAATGTTTTTTTGTAAGTACTTATAGATATAGCATTTAAATTTACTTACTCTAATTATAAATGATATTTAAATGGTTTTAGTTAGTCTTGGCTTACCTATAGGAACATAGATAAAGTGGGGCGCGGTGGCTTCATCTGCTCTATTGTCGGATCAAATCTGAACTTCTTCTTGTTTATGACCGTCAAGCAGGCGTTTACCGCGTCAGGGTCGTATTTTATCCCCTTATTTGTAGCTATCTCATTTAGCGCCTTATCCATGCCTAAAGCCGGCCTGTAAGGCCTGTATGACGATATCGCCTCCACAACATCCGCTACCATCAATATCTTGGCTTCAATAAGGATATCCGCGCCTGCGAGGCCTAAAGGATAGCCTGAGCCGTTTATCTTTTCATGGTGCTGGAGCACTATCCTCGCTACGGGCCAGGGGAACTCTATAGACTTCAATATATTATAACCAAACTGCGCATGGGTCTTTATCATATCGAATTCGAGATCGCTCAGCACCCCGGGCCTGCTCAATATCTCTGCGGGTATGTGTATCTTACCTATATCGTGTATTATGGACGCCATATAGAGGCCTTCTATCCTCTCCTTCTCAAGGCTCATCTCCTCTGCTATAGCGCACGCTAGCTGTGTCACTCTGCGCTGGTGCCCAGCCGTATAAGGATCTTTGGCCTCTACGGCGCTCGCAAGCGAGCTTATGGTAGCCTTGAACAGCCTTTTGAACTTGTCATAATTATCTTTGAGCCCCCTTTCGGCCTTTTTGCGCTCCAGGATCTCCTGCATCAACTGGTCGTTGGCGAGCTTAAGCTCTGAGGTCCGGTCCTTGACCTCTCGCTCAACCTCTGCTTTTGCCTTTCTCAGGGCAAACTCCATCTCTTTCCGATCAGTAATATCCCTTAAGACCACGAGCTCTGCCGGTACATTCTTGTAATTGATCTTCTGGCCAAGACTCTCCACCCAGAACTCCCGCCCCGAAAGCGATCTTACCTTGTAAGGTGCCAAAAATCCCCACTCGCCCTTGGCTATCCTCCGCATATTCTCGATAACGGCCTTCCTGTATTTGGCTAGAACGAATCTGAGCACGCTCTGCCCCAGCCCGTCTTTTTGTGATTTGAGCCCAAACATACTCGCAGCGGACTTGTTGTAGTATAATACATTGCCCTTAAAATCCATGACAAGAACGCCTTCCAATAGACTCTCTGTCTTAGGCACTATTCGGCGAAGGTTAGCAAGGTCGCTGACGAGCCTGACTCTGGTCCTCTTATCATTCATCATTTATTACCTTTCTTTAATAGGAAGTTCTTACTTCAGGGTCCACCCGCCGCTTTCCGATTGAATAGGCGTTCCCGCTGCGGCGTCCCCTTGAAGTCGCTGGGCGTACAGCTTTTGGACGCTCGCGACTGAAGTACCATTCTTTGATGCTATTTCATTATATATGATCATGCGGTCGCTGTTTTCGTCGGCCACCAACCTGTCCGCTGAAGGCTCTCCGGGCTTGCGCACCACTACAAGTCCCGCATTGCTCTCGCCAACCACGCCTTGTCCTTGAAGCAACGACAACTCTGAATGCCTAGCCTTTCTCCTCAATGCCGCCTTTTCGATACGCGAACTCAGGTCTTCTGCGTAGGCGTCCTTAACAAAAAGGCTTAGAAAGCTATGGTCTCCGGCCCCTTGGGCCTCACCTGAGCCGGATACGATGCTCTCGATGGCATCTATGTCGTTCTGGACATGTTGGTAGACGTCGAGACGCATAGAGATATCGACTTTAATAGGCTCGCTCGGTGCCTTCATCTTGACTGTCGCGCAGCCGACTGTAAAGACCAGCGTTAACAGTAAAAATGCTTTAAATATTCTCATCTTTTCACCTCTTCTTTTATAAAATCATGAACCACAACCTCGAACGTCCTCTTCCCCGCGTCCCCGCTTAACGCTACATTCAATAACAGATCATTACCGTTAAGGGCGATATCCACCCCACCTATATTATACTGATAATTATTGAAAGTTTCCATCAATAAATCAGTAGATTCATCGGAGCCCTTGGCCATATTCTCTAAAAATCGGGTATCTTTGATTACAAGGACTCCTCCGGGCGCCTCTGTGGAGAATTTCCCGGATACACCGGACACGCGCAGCGCCATTCCTGTAAGCGATATATTTCCGCTCAGCTCACCGGTCAGCCTCACCTTTTTGGCAAGCTTGAGGTCGTCTATCAACCTTGCCAGGTTTAAGGCCTCACAAACCAGATCGACCTCAAATGCGCCGTTCCTGTCAAAGGCCAATATGATATCTCCACCTATTGTGCCGTCAAATATATATGCCTTGAATGGGCTTATAGCGACAGAAGCCCCGTCTATCCCTACAGTCCCGCTGGCATCCTTAAGGATAAAGTCTCTATACGCTATCTCGCTTATCGATATGCTCATTCCCTCTTCGGAGCCGCCTTTTACATCCATGCCCTTAAACGAAAAGTCGTTCGCGGTTAACGTGAAATCTGAGAGATCGACGCTCTTTATCTTCTTCTCTTCAAGTGATACGGCAAAAGATGCCGCGCCTTCGGCATTAATGTCGCGAGTGGTTATGTCCAGACGAGCATCTGAGACCGAGGCGTCTCGCAGGCGAAAGAGACTCCCTTGCGAGGCGCGGATCCAGTCTTTCGCACTGGCCAAGCCCTCTCTTTTGTTGTCGATCTTCAATACAGCTCTATCTATTGACGCCCTTTCGACGCTGCCCGCAAGCAATGCGGATATCTTATAATCTATCCCGGCACTCCCGATCGAAATATCGTAGAATCCTTCTCTATATATCGTGACCCCTCTGAAGCTTAGCGCGCGCAGGGAGAATTCATTACACTCTTCAATAGCCGCTGTGCTATCGATAAATACGTTCTCGATCTGGTGTTTTGCGACCCTAATAGCGATCTGGCGCTTAAAGGCCAGTGAGAATATGAGCAAAGAGAGCGCGACAACGATTGTCGATATTATTACGATCCTCTTACTATGTGTCTTCATATTTTATTATGTCCTACTCCAGATTGTAAATATAAGCCGCGTTCTTTGCGCCTATCTTTTCCGCAAGATAAGAAGGGAGCTTATCGATCATGGCCCACGTCTGATCAAACGACTTAGGATGAACCCTCCCTTTATCCGGCACCCC
>JBDRDE010000260.1:0-5887 GCA_043821065.1 Candidatus Omnitrophota bacterium | reverse complement strand
ACCAGTCGGCTGTAGTTATTTTGTCATTTAAAGCTGCGTCTGGAAGCTCGCCCCTATTTAGAATCAGTATCTCGGCGATATCTTCGAGCATGCCATCAAGTGAAACTTCTATTTCAGCATTTGAGATCGGGGTTCCCCGGGTCAAATAAAACGCGTCGAGATCTATCGTGGGACCATAGTCAAGATCCGCCAGCAATAAGCGCTCATTCTCTGGACGGCGAGCAATGGCTTCTCTATAAAGAACTTCCATCTTCTCTCTGTTTCGCGCAAAGTCCTCACGCCCTCTCCAGTCTGAAAGCACCCTATCTCTGATGGTCTCTTCACCCGCTGCCCCATCCGCACTCGAGGTGGTCGTAGCGGCGCTTTCTCTGGAATGGTTGCGAATCGGGATAATCACGCCTCCGTCATCGTCGTCATCATCATTGCTTCTCCAGGCGCGATTATATGTATCCAGCGGCATCGGCTCTTCGTCGTATCCTTGTCCGGACCAAGGGCCCCTGTCATCATCCGAAGCGTCGTCGTTATCCCATCCCTCATCAGGCGGGATCTCGCCCAGCTCGATACTGATTACCAGCCTTGACCCATTTGATAGCCTCGGTGACATATTATTAGGTCTCAAGCGACTGCCGTCAAACGTATAAAAAATGGTCTCCTCGGGAGAATCGACGCACATGGTCGCGTCCATATGCTTAAATATCGGATCGGCCCACAAAAGTCTATGATAATCAAACACCTCCTGATCGCCTATATCCCGCACTACCACTTGGAGGACGCGCATCTTTGGCTCTCCTGATGAATACCAGGTCGAAACACGATACCATAAGAAGTCGAATTTTTTGCCACTCCAGCCCCGTCCGGACTTAAACAAGCACACGGCCTGCATGAGGTCGCTCAGGCCAGTCCCAAGAATCATCTTTATTTTTCGCCTCGTGTGCGGTTCGGCATGAACAAGCCCGTCTATGTCACATGCGTTGAGGATATCCTGGGCGATCTGATGCCTTCGATGCCTGTTCTGATCTTTGCTGATAAGGTGGATCTTAAACCCGTGCGTCTCTTCCAGAGCGGTTAATGATGGGTCCGACTCTGCCATTTCTATCACGGAGCGCATCATGCCATCTTCTTCCTCAGAGATCTCTTCATACGTTGGTTCTTGCGGGTGCCATCCGTTGAGCTCCTCATCCGCCCCATCGCAGGAGGTGCTTGTCTGGGCTCCGTCATTGCCTAGTATGTCCCCTTCTGGACCGTCCCCATATTCGGTAATATCATAGTCGAGCCTCGTAAATACGCGGGCTGGCTGCACAGGGATTTCGTTGAGCCTCTCGCAATATGAGATCCTTGGTTCATGATTACTCAAATCCTCAGCCTTCGTCCGCTCAACAATAAATGTGCCCTTGAGGGGGTCAAACAATGTCCTGATGTGCATATTGATAAAGCGAGATGACGCTATTATGGTCTTAAAACCCGAAATTCGCGCTGCGCCCATGAGCAGCTTTAGATGTTCATACCTCTCAAAGAGAATTTCTCGCGCTATAGGATCAATGGCATATACTTTATCTTTCCGCTCAAAGACTTCAGAGCCTTCTCCGATATATACTACTATCTTGTCCTTTCTGTCTTTATATCTCTCCTGCGCTTCAAGCAACATACCCGCTAATTCGTATATTTGAGTAGGAAGTACGTGGCGATACGTAGTCTCCTTTGTTTCTGTGTCATAGATGACCATAAAGAGGCAGACATTGCATGATGCCTTTATGGGCTCCAATGGTTTTTGGCCGGGCTGATTTCCCATAACTTCTATTGACGAACCGACAGGAGCGACACCCACGTATCTGCTAGTATCATACACTTCCGGCATATCGATAATAGTCTGCGCGGTGAGAGTATCGGCGCTCTCTACTTTAAATATTCTCTTATCTTGGATCTCACCTGCGCTCACTTCTTTCTCATCAGAGAAGAGATCCAGCACTTCCCCGGCGCTCGAGGTAGAAGTGCCGGGTGCTTTGGGGCTGGCATTATCTTCTACCCAAAGCGGCCTCTTTATTCTCTCTTTTTGGAGAATGCTCTGTATATAAAACCAGAATAATTGATCTCCGGGATAGGCCCCTGCATGTCGCATATGCGGCTCAAGGTCTTCCATATCGGCCCCTATTTCGATAAGTGCGCCACAGGCAAAATGGGTAACTGTCATGTTTGCGCTCATTAAGTCCATAAAAAGCCGCGGGATCGCGCCTCTCGCTCCGCTTCCCATCTTGCCGAGCGCCTCCGCGGCATAATAATGCACCGCGTCATGCTCATCATCCAGCGCTTTTATCAAGTCCGGCATAGCAGAGAGGGCGGCAGGACCCATATTCCCTATCGCCATAGCCGCGAACTGTCGCACATTGGGGTCATCGTCCCGTAAAGCCTCTGAAAGAGCCGGCAAGGCTTGCCCGGAATAACGGCCAAGTTTATTAAATGCTAAAGCGGCGAAATGGGCTACCCCTATATACCCTAGGTCCGATCTCCTTACAGCCTCGATCAAAAGATCTATTGATGAGACCACCGGCAGCCCTATATTGCCAAGGGCATCACCAATGTGAGTACTCAGAGTAGTGTCATCACGCGATAACATGTCTATTAATCCCGGTATTGCGGGGGCCACTTCTTCCTCCATGCGCCCAAGCTCACTAATGGCGTATAAAAGATCGCTGTCGACTTCACTGCTAAGGGAGCTCATAAGCTCTTGTACGGTTTGTGGTCTTTGACCGTCACCTTCCGCGGTAGAGGTGCTGCCATCAGCTAACTCATCCGGGTTTCTATGGACAATAAGGTGCTGTATGCTCACTACGTACTTATGCGCGTCGACTCCGGACGTTCTGAGGATAAGCGGTGAGAGCGCGCTAGTGGCCTCATCGGCTGTGATGCGCTGAAACAGGAAGTCGGTGACTATCTCTCTCAATCTGTCTCGGTGGTGAGGCCACACATGGTCGATTATGCCATCAAGCACTGAATCAACCAGCTTCCTTTCCCAATGAGTTCCTTTGGTGGTATCGGATTCGGGCTCCATCTCTAGTCTCTTCTTAAAGAATGCTACGATAGCTTTCGCCTGATCTTGGGCCGCTGCCTCAGCCTCCGCCACCCTCACTTTGTATAGCTCCGCGTCCTTCATCGTCTGGACATTTCTCCTGTCCAAACATTTCGCTATCTCTACTGCCGCAGCCCTGTCTTCTTTTTGGCCGCTAGCAACTTCCAAAAGCGTCTTTACAATGGCGGCAATATTTTTTCTCTTTTCGTCTTTGCTTCCCTTGATACTGTTGTTATATTGATTTAGAGCCTGCATAGCCAGGCGTTCTATGCGACTTACTTGAGCCGCACTAACCTGAGATTGGTTAGCGCGGGCCTCTATGGCGCGTTCTTTATAGCCTGTTGCCCCATCAAAACCCTCCATCTTTGCCACACATACAGTGGCAGACATGATATCTTGTCCTTCTTCAATGCTTAAATGGTCGCCGAGTGCGGTTTTAGCAAGTATTAAAAAAGCGCCTCTATCAAAACGATGCTCCAAATATATATTGAAATATCTGTATAATGTGCCCAATGTTACAGGTCCGGATAGAAAATCTGGATCTTCTTTTCTCCTTACAATCATATGCATGACATACCACTTTATAAAAGACACATTGATAAGATCTGTGATGATAAAAGTTCTGTTCGCGTTTGATACACTAGTAACCTTGCCTTTTAGGGAGAAATATTCCGGGCCAAATATATCTATCAAGGCGGCAATAAGCGCATTCTCCTTGAATCCAGCCTTATATTTGACGTGTTCTTCCAATAGAGCGTGAAACTGGCTTATTACGATAACCCTCCTGAGCTGATCAGGCGTTCCCGCGAGACCAGTAATATAGTAAGCCATAAAATCCAAAACTTCGCGCTTATTATCATAGCTGCCACGGTCTTCTGTGCCTTTCCATGATACCGGTCCGGCCATCGATTCGGGGAGGCTATCATCTCCAGAGCTTGTGGATGTGCCTGCTTCGCTCGACTCACTGTCACCCTCGCCAATCTGGGCGCTGTCTCCTTCAGGAAGAGTCTCTTCTGGCATTGTGAGCGTTTTGCGCGTGGATTCGCTACCAAAAAATAATGCGATCAGCCATGCCTTAAAGGGGCCCTTAAAGATCGCGCTTCGCGCTATATCACTCATGCTTAGAGGAATACCTCCTAAGTAGCGATTTGAGAATATCTGGAGTGTGGCTCCTCGCCAATCACCGGATATGCATGGAGCAGAGGCAAATGTACGGAATATCAGCTCTTTCCTATCTAAAGCATTGTTGATACCTATTAGGCCTGCAATGCCTCTCTGGCACTCGCCATATTCGACATTTCCTGAAGCGTCTGCTCTGTCCATCAAGTAAGAGCCTAGGTTATCAACTTTAGACAATAGATATGCAATCTGCGCCTCACTAGCTTCAGCCTCTGTAGCCACGAGTGTGATGACTCCTAAGATCTGCCTGCTAACAAATTCGCTCCAAGACACTCTCATAAGGGTCACCTGGCTAGACACATTATCTATAATTCTCTGCTGTTGCCTCTTCAGCATATGGGTCGCTTCATGCAGGATGAGCGAGTCCAGATCAATATCTGAGAATTCATATATAGTTTCGGGGTTTATGTATAGCACATAAGAAATGGTTACATTGGAAATACGGATATTTTCTATTTTAATAAATCCTTCTTGATTTAATTCAGTCCGATATCGCGGAAATTTATTGAATATATTTTCTAGCTCTGAGAGCTCTTCATTGCTATATAGGCCCAAATCTCTGATAGCGTCCATATCCTTGGAGAGCCTGCTACACGCTTGCGCCAATCTCGGCTTGACGCTGATCGCGCGGGCCCACGCCTCTGCCATAGTGCGATATCCTTCATCATTTGGGTGCAAGGCATCTGTATACAGATACTGCCAGTCATAGCGATCTCGGAAGGCTTTGTACATATCCACGATATGGGCGTTTCCGCGCGGCTTACCGTAAGCGCTCACCCTCCTCTGCAGCTCCTCATTGAACCGCTCTATCTGCCCATTCTTATACTCTGTGTGTCCGTCATTCTCATAGTAGCTCTGTGGTATGATGGACGCCACGTATACATCTGTAGACCGTCCATGCTTATCGTCATAGGCCTCTACATCTTCCAGCATGCCTATGATCTCCGATACCCATTCATCGATATCAGCGTCGCTTATGTCGTCCTTGGATGCGATGTCATTTGTGCCGGCGTGTATCAGAATGGATGTCTTATCGTTATCGCTACCCTCCATACACCTGTCGAGATCTCTCCTTAAATTGGCGCGTATTGTGCTGACCCGGGCGCCTTTCTCACCAAGATGGGCATTTGCTCCAGGATCACTATCCATGTAAGGGTGGTGCCAAGAACCGGTAAACTTACTTTTTATCCCGAATTTCGACAAGTTCTCTTCAAGATATCCCCTGTATCCCCTTTCGTCACTCGTCGCCCCCTCACCATGCGTTATGGAGTCTCCTACGCACAGCATTGTGACGCTCTCTTCTGAAGCGTCTGTACCAGCCGCGGTTGAGGTGCTCGTCTGGGCTGGAGAGCTGACTGAAACATTGCTTTCTCGATCATAACCAGCTTCTACCATTACAGCGTCTCTTGCTTGTGGAGTTATAGCTACGCCCGCGTTGCCGAACGGGCTGGGCACGGTTATAGAGGACTCGCCTGAGGATAGAGCCTCTTCTACAGAACTCAAGCCTCCGGCAATGAGCCTGAAGTATGGGGTCTCTTCATCAGGGTCTAAATACGGCAATATGCCCACATAAGAGTATCCTTCGAAAGCAAGCAGGCGTTTGAGGTTTTCAGCGTGATAGCCACCAGTTATTACCGCTATCGT
>JBDRDE010000259.1:0-2274 GCA_043821065.1 Candidatus Omnitrophota bacterium | reverse complement strand
ACCGCCATGATATCACCCCTTTACGATCGTACCTACCTTTTCACCCATCAATATCTTCTCTATATTGCCGACTGTCTTTATGTTGAAGACTACCAGAGGCAGATTATTGTCCATGCAGAGGCTTATGGCAGTGGCATCCATTACCTTCAGGCCCATCTTCAATACATCTATATATTTAAGCGTGTCGAACTTCTTGGCGGCCTTTGATTTCATGGGATCTTCTGAATAGATGCCGTCTACCTTTGTCGCCTTAAGGACTATCTCAGCGCCTATCTCCACCGCCCGCAGTGCGGCCGTTGTGTCTGTTGTAAAATAAGGATTGCCGGTGCCGCATACGAATATTAATACCCGGCCCTTCTCCAGATGCCTGAGGGCCCGCCTCTTTATATAAGGCTCGGCCAATTCCTGCATCTCTATGGCCGTAAGGACCCTCGTCATCACCCCGAGCTTTTCCAAGGCGTCCTGCAGTGCGAGGCCGTTTATTACAGTGGCCAGCATCCCCATGTAATCGGCGGTCGTCCTGTCTATCCCTTCGCGCGTGCCCTTCACCCCGCGAAATATATTGCCGCCCCCGACCACAAGAGCGATGTCTACATCGAGTTCCCTTAATTTTTTTACCCTCAGGGCCAGTGAGTGGATCACTTTAGGGTCTATCCCGGATTGGAGATCGCCTTGGAGGGCTTCGCCGCTGAGTTTTAGGACTATTCTCTTATATATCGGCTCTCTCTACTGCTCTTCGCCAAGCTGATACCTCACAAATCTGCGGATCGATATGTTCTCGCCGATCTTCGATACGAGGTTGTCCAGGAGGTCCTGCACCTTCACGCTCTGGTCCTTTATGAAGACCTGCTCAAGAAGGCACGCCTCTTCATAGAATTTCTCGATCTTCCCCGAGACTATCTTATCTATCACGTTCTCTGGCTTCTTTTTGCCTCCGGGAGCGTCCATCTGCGCCCTTATGATCTCTTTCTCTTTTTCGATCACTTCTCCCGGCACGTCTTCTCTCTTCACGCACGTGGGATGGGCGGCCGCCACCTGCATGGCTACATCTTTTGCGAATGTCTTAAAATCTTCGTTGCGGGCGACAAAGTCCGTTTCGCAATTGATCTCCACGAGCACTCCTATCTTGCCGTTCGTGTGTATATAGCTCTGTATTAAGCCCTCTTTTGCCGCGCGGCCAGCTCTCTTCTGGGCATTCATCAGCCCTTTCTTTCTCAAGATATCTATCGCTTTTTTGCTGTCGCCGGAAGCTTCCTTAAGGGCGTTCTTGCAGTCCATCATGCCCGCGCCGGTCTTCTCTCTCAATTCCTTTATAACATCTATCATGTTGTTCTCCTCAATGAGACCATGATTTATGAAAATTTACAATTTTCATAAATCATACGGTCGAATTGATTCCGCCGAGTACTAGTGTCTTACGAGGCGGAACTATTACTTGCCCTTTTTCTTCTTCAAAGGCTTTGTGGGTTTTGCCTTCATGGCCGGTTTTTTCTCTCTGGCCTCCTCTTCCATCCTCTCTTCGCGCTTGTCTATGAACTTCTCTATCTTATCGTCCCCACCGACAAGCTCCATCCTCGGCTCCTTCGAAAGCCTCTCATCTATCGATGATTCTTCTGTCTCGAGAAGCTGAAGAAACTGATTTCTGCCTTCCGCCGTCGCGTCCGCGGCGAGGCCGGTTATAAGCTTGATGGATTTGATGGCATCGTCATTCCCCGGAATAACATACGATATGACATCAGGATCGCTGTTCGTGTCAACGAGCGCTACCACCGGGATAGATAGCACATTCGCCTCATGGACCGCTATCTCTTCTTTCTTGGCGTCTATAATAAAGAGCGCTTTCGGCAGCCTGTCCATCTTTCTTACGCCATCCAGGTTCTTCTTGAGCTTATTTATCTCTTTTGTGAGTTTAGAGACCTCTTTCTTGGAGAGCTTAGCAAAGGTCCCGTCTTCCCTCATGGTCTCCAGGCTCTCCAGTCGGTTTATGCTCTTGCGTATAGTCTGGAAGTTGGTCATCATACCACCCAGCCATCTCTGGTCCACATAGAACATGCCGCAGCGCAGGGCCTCGGCCTTTATGATATCCTGGGCCTGTTTCTTGGTGCCCACAAAGAGGACGTATCCGCCTTCATGCGCCACCTTATTGAGAAACCGGCATGCCTCTATGACCGATTCGACTGTCTGCTGCAGGTCGATGATGTAGGTGTTGTTCTTCTCGCCGAAGATGAAAGGCTTCATCTTGGGATTCCATTTTCTCTTTTGATGTCCAAAGTG
>JBDRDE010000258.1:0-2274 GCA_043821065.1 Candidatus Omnitrophota bacterium | reverse complement strand
TCCCCTCTACCTTCGAGAGGTCCGAGCCCGCACTGAGCTTGCATTTGACCAGATCTAGCATCGTCTCTTCGGCATCCCCGATAGTTACGATATCGGCGCCTGTCGTCTTAATCATATACTCCGGTATGGCGGAAGGGCCATGGCCTCCCAGCACAAGCCACGCGTCTTTCTTATTGGCATTGATCGTTTTGCAAAGCCCCAACACGGTCTCTCTGAATCTTGCTGCAAGGAAACCTACTCCTATGATGTCATACGACTCTCTCCTGAGGAATGATTCCACCAATTCATCGCTCGAGTAGTGAAACACATCCTGACAGCATATGCTCACATCGACACCTTCTCTGGTCAGAAAAGATGCTATATAGGCCGGGCCGGCAGGAAAATCATTGTCGTCCTGGTAAACATCATGAATGATAAAAAGTACCTTGCCCTTTTTGAGCATAGACCTCGTATCCTTTAATTTCTATTCTACCTGATATTTAAGCTTCCACTCGCCGTTGACTTTTTTGAAGACGTCACGATTCCTGAATTTATCTACGATCCTCCGGAACTCATCCTCCGTTATATTCAGATACTCCAGATATTCCTTAAAATATTTGCCGGGGAATTCACCGTCATATTTGCGTACCAACGCCACGCCCTCTTCCCTCGTGATATGTCCGCATCTTATCTCCATAGCAGCTTCTGAAGTACATCTTCCGAATCCGAACTTAATGAACTGCATGTAAAAATGAAATCCGTCCGTCTTATCATCAAGGCTGGCGTACTTCGAATAAGTTCCCTCCGACCTTCCGTCCGGATTGGGCTCGAAACCGCAATGCTTCTGGGCGTAATAATAATTTTCCTGGGGCATCCACTTCTTATAATAAGAGAACCAATGACTCTCAAGTCCGATCTTTTGTATATCTGCAATTGGGGGAAGCTTATATAGAGCTAATGTAGCGGCGCTATCCTTCACCTCTTCTTTTGTTAATCTTCCATATTCCAATCCCTTTTCGATCAGCGTCTCTATGCCCCTCTGACCTTTGTATACGATCTTGTCCCACTCCGTGAAATTGTCGTGGGAACGATATTTGCTTTCTACTACACCGCCGTATTCGGCCATCTGGTTTTCACCGTAAAAAACCAGAGGAACACGATGCTTAATGGCCATATGAAGCGGATAGGCCTTTGCCCCATATGCCCATCCCTCAAACGAATCGCCTAATAACTCTAGGGCAAGCTTTGAGATCTTTCTATGCAGAAGACCGCTTGGCCTAAAGAGTATGTTATCGAAACCGGCATCTATCATACTCTGAAGGTTCTTCCAGCCTATATCTGTATACATGTGGGGCGTCCATGTGACGGTAAGCGGGTGCATCCCATAGATGTGTTTTAACTGATGAGCGACGTAGCTGCTATCTTTACCGCCGCTGGCCGGGACTACCACATCATAGCTTCCATTCTTCGACCGGTGCTTACCAAGAAGAGTCAGAAGCTCGTTCTCTCTTGCCTTCCAATCTATAGTGTGTTCTTTCTCATGGGCATACTGACATGCGTCACACTCGCCTTTCTCATTGAATTTCAATCTCGGCCTGAGGTTCGAATTAACGCATCTTGTACAGAAGAAGACCTTGTCCGACTGCACATCCAATTGACGATCCAACACCTCATCGATAATCATTTAACTCCTCCTGTCTGTTGCCTCTCCAGATACTCTTTCAGGAAACCATAGACAAAGATATCTATGTATTTACCATCGTAATGGAAAGACTCTTTTAGGACGCCTTCTCTTCTGGCCCCTATACCTTCGTATAATTTTATTGCGCCTACGTTCTCAACGACCACGGGTATCGTTATTCTGTGCAATTTCATCATATCGAACGCATGTCTCACGACAAGGTTCGTCGCCTCAAAAGCATACCCCTTGCCCATCGAGTCCCTGTGCATTATTATCCCTAGCGCACAGTTGTTATGATGCGGTTTTATCTGGCTCAGATGAATGTTTCCAACGTGTATATCGCTGCCGTTTTCGAATATACCCAGCAGAAGGTTGGATTCGTTATTACTCGACTCTACGTATTGCTCCAACTCCAGCGGATCCAGCTGTCGGTACCCGATACCTTCTACGTATCTGAGATTATATGAGTCGTTGACCATTTCAAGATACCGGCCCCTGCAATCATCTTTAGTCAACCTTCGCAAATAGACCTTGGATCCGGTGAGAAATTTCGTCATATTTCTCCTCTTTAAACGAAGCTGCATAAGCTATATCCCTTTTTTACGCAGCAGGAC
>JBDRDE010000257.1:0-7454 GCA_043821065.1 Candidatus Omnitrophota bacterium | reverse complement strand
TTTGTGGCCAGCTGCCCGGAATTAGACCTCCATTCACACGCTACCACACGCGATGAGGCCGTGGACAAGCTCAAGTTCAATATCCTGGATAGCATAAGGAATTCCAAGCTTTACTCTGACGCGAAGGATGAGATATCTTTTAGCGTAAGATTCTACGCTTCCCGTTATCCCTACACTCACTAATCCTGATAAGGTTGAGGACGGCCCAATAGATATCCCTGGCCGTATGGCACACCGATCTTTTTCAATATGCGAAGTTCTTCCTCTTTTTCTATGCCCTCCGCTATCAGGGCGATAGAGGCGCGCTTGCATATAGACAATATCGATCTCACCAGATCCTGCTTGTTCGGCTTTATGTGTATATCGGATACGAAAGTCCTGGAGAGCTTCGCGAAATCCGGCTGGAGCTCAACTATGGACTCCAGGCTCGAGAAACCCGACCCTACATCGTCTATAGCTATCTGGAACCCCTTATCTTTGAATCCGAGCAATATTCTGGCGAAGGCTGTGAGATCGGGTATCTTGGTCTCTTCGGTGATCTCCAGGACTATATTCTTCGGGTTAGGGTAGATCGACAAAAGGTCCGGCATCTTTCCTGAGTGGAGTATGGAAGGGCTGTTATTGACGAAGAACTTGACGCCGTCCTTCTCCCGCGACATTTTTGGCAGGGATTTCCTGCGCACCACTTGTTCCAGGTCAAAGATGAGCTCGCATTCAATGGCGAACTCAAAGAGCTTTTGTGGCATCTCAAGCTTCGAGCCTTTCGGGCCTCGCGAGAAGAGCTCGTAGCCCGCGGTCTTCTTGGATCTCATGTCCACTATAGGCTGATATAGAACACTGATAAGCTCCTTGTCTATAATGGACCTTAACTCCTGCAAAAGGGCGCCCCTGTCCATCCTGGTGTTCTTGAAGGACTCATATCTGCGCAGGACACTTTCGATGCGGGCGAAGAGTTCTTCCGGTTCGGCGTCTTTTTCTATATAATCGTCGGCGCCAAGCTTGAGGCCTTCCACCTTATCTTTTGATAAGCTCTTGGCTGTAAGCATTATGATAGGCGTGGTCTTCGTCACTTTATTCTGGCGAAGGAACGCGCAGGCCTTAAAGCCGTCCATCTCCGGCATCATGATATCCAGGAGTATGATATCCGGGTCTTCCTCTTCCAGATGTTTAAAGGCCTCGATGCAGCCGTAGTATGTCTTGGTCTCGTACCCCCTTGTCTGGAGCAGGAGCGCCAAGGTATTGACAAAGTCAACCTCGTCATCTATAAGTAGTACGCGTTTCTTCCTCATTTGATCGCCTCAGTAATCTACACGGTTATTTCGATGAGTTTTTATCAGCGGGCCCAGCCAGGGGCAGTGTAAAGATG
Organism: Candidatus Omnitrophota bacterium; assembly: GCA_043821065.1. GTDB lineage: Bacteria > Omnitrophota > Gorgyraeia > JABMRJ01 > JABMRJ01 > JAZFTF01. Next base: position 6,088 of record JBDRDE010000257.1, on the reverse strand, counting down.
AATGTAGCCCCTTCCTGCTTTTTGCTCTCAGCCCATATCTTGCCGCCATGCATCTCAACTATCTCTTTGGCGATGGTCAGCCCCAGGCCGGTGCCGGTTATATCGGTGGAGCTTCTTTCACACTCCTGCTGGAACTTATCGAAGACCATGCTCAGGTTTTCCTTGGCTATACCGGTACCGTTATCCGCTACACTCAAATATAAGCTCTCTTCGTCCCTATTGTAGCTAGCCTTGATGCGTATATATCCCTTGTATGGAGTGAATTTTATGGAGTTGCCTACGAGATTGTTTATGACCTGGATGACCCTGTTCGAGTCCGCGCGAACCTGCGGGATGCCGGGTTCTATCTCCTTTTCTATGGAGATGCCCTTGCTGACGGCCCACGCGTTAAGGCTCGTGTAGGCCTCATCTATTATATCCGATATCGAGCAGGAGTAACATTTCAGCGTGAGCTTCGAGGAGGTGAGCTTGGAAAGGTCCAGGATCTCGTCTATCAGGAGCTTGAGCCTTTTGAGGCTGCGCTGCAGAGTGAGGATTACCTCCGTCTGCATTTCATTAAGCGGCCCCAGTTTCTTATCTATCAGTATTGAGACGGAATTGAGGACCGTTATTATAGGCGTGCGAAGCTCGTGCGATACCTTGGCGAAGAAGGAGGCCTTCACGCCTTCGAGCTCCTTCTGCTTTGTGACGTCGCTTAAGACCGAGACCATGCCCACCGTCTGGCCGTTCTCATTTTCGACTATCGCCGTGCTTGATCTCAGTATCTTCTTTGTCTCATCTTCGCCGCTTATGAGCTCTATCTCCCTGTCGCGGCCTCCGGCAGTATCATTTATCATGGAGATGAGTTGGGAATTTTTGACATCCTTCGTGAGAGGCTTGCCGGTCATATCGACATTCGACGTGCCCAGCAGCTTTTCGGCAGTCGGGTTCATCATGATGACCTTTCCCTGGGGATCGACCACTACGAGCCCTTCGGCGATGGACCTTATGATGGTCTCGGTATTCTGTTTCTCTCTGAGTGTCCTGGTGTATTTCTGCTGAACGAGTTTTAAGCCCTTATCCTTACTCTCAATTACACCCTTGTATTTTTTGTCAAATGTTTCGCCGAGCTCTTCCGTCTTTTTCTTGAGCTCATTGTTGAAGGCGTTGAGTATCTCTTTGGCGATCTCTTCCGTGTCTTTATGCGACTTTATCATACTATCTATATCAACCGAGAGGGACTCCTTCGAGAACTCTGTGATGGCGGGCCCATCAGAGCGGAAGTCGCGCTTGTCTTCATCCCACGCTGTGTTTACGCGCGAAGCAGTCAGGCGGTTAAGCCATATGACCAATACGACCGTGCATATGATCGCGGCGGCTATTGCGAAGAAGATGATAAATCCGAACAATTTCTTACCCCTTTTTTATTATATAATTATACCATATTTTACACGCAAAGGCGGACCGCGAACGCTATTTTTCTAAAGCGGCCTCTTCGACTCTTCTTAGAAGCTCTCTTTTGGCTTTCAACGTGTTCTCTATGTAGCAGCCGGCCACGTCGTAGTGACCTCCTCCGCTGAACATTTTAGCCACTCTTCCAACGTCCACGCCCTTCTTTGAACGGAGGCTTACGCGTATTATTTTTGGGTTGAGCTCCCTGAAAAGGACCACGGCCTTTATATTTTTTATGGTCCGTATCTCATCCGCCGCCGCGTCTATATTCTCATCCTTGCCCTTGAAGCGGAGAAAGTCTCTGCGGCTGATCGATGAATACGCTATCTTTCCGTTCATAAGGAACTTTATCCTCGCCATGCACAGGCCCGTCAGCTGCACTTCCGCTGAGGTCTTTATCCAATAGCAGGCGTTCGTTATCTTATTGAAATCGACGCCGGTCTTTAAGAGCTCTGAGCATATCCCAAATGTGCTGGATGTTACCGTAGGGAACCGGAATGACGCCGTCTCGACTATCAGGGAGACAAGGAGGCCCACCGCTATATCTTTATCTATCTTTATCCCTAATCTACGTATGAGGTTGTAGGTGATCTCGCCCGCGGCGCAGGCATCGTAATCCACGAGCTGTATGTCGCCGAAAGCTATCCTTGTGGTGTGATGGTCTATCTCAACGATGTGAAGGCTCTTTTGAAAGACATCCCGGTATATGTGCCCGAGCCGGTTCTTGTCTCCGCAGTCGACCGATATGGCCAGATCGTTGGACCTTCTAAAGCCTGACCGGTTGATCCTCTTATGCATGGGAAGGAAGGCGTATCTGTGGGGGATCCTGCCCGGGGAATACAGGGAGACCCTCTTTTTGATCCGTGTAAGCGCGATGCCGAGAGCGGATAGCGAACCCAGGCAGTCTCCGTCAGCATGGAGGTGGCAGGATATGGCTATGGTGCGGGCATCTTTGATGAGCTTTATGGTCCTGGCGTAATTGTCGATCTTAAGCCTCCTAGCAGTATGTCATCCTGACCCTGAGCACATTCGCTTCGCTCAGTGTAAACTCCGCGAAGGGGAAGGATCTAGGCCGCCCCTCAGATTAGCCATCAATATCCGAAAAAGTCCTCGGAGAAGATATTCGATTTATCAACGCTTAAGCGGTCCGTAAGCACGGATCGCATAGCGCTCACCATGGCGGGCGGGCCGCACATAAAGAACCTCCGCTGCCTGTAATCGGGTATCTCCGTGTCTATCATCTTCGCGTCTATGCGCCCCACTCTGCAGTGCGGTATATTATCACCGCAATCTGTGATCGTATAGATTGCCTTAAGGTGCTTATTTGCTTTTTGCATAAGGTCTAATTCGTCCCTGAATAGCAGCCCTTCCGGCGTTCTGGCGGAGTACAAAAGAGAGAGATCGGAAGGGCTCTTATTATCCGAGGCGTATTTTATCATAGACCTTATGGGGGTGATGCCTATACCGCCGCTTAGAAAGGCAGCCTTCTCGAACTGTCCTTCGAAGATAAACTTGCCCATGGGCATCTTCACAGAGAGCTCGTCTCCGACTTTCGCCGAGTCGATGGCGTTCGAGAACGCGCTTCCGGTCAGCTTCTTCGTGAATTCTATATATCCTTTTTCCGTGGGAGAACTTGAGATGGAGAGCGGCTTGGTGATATCCTTGCCGCCTGTATTTAAGGTGAGAAGGAGGTACTGGCCGGGCTTATAGGGGATATCCCCTTTGACGCCCAGGCGAATAGTCTTTGCGCCGGCTGTATGTGCCCTGGTCTGCACAACCTTTAGTGTAATATTCTCCATAATAGATGATATTATATATATTGCGCATGGTGTTGTAAAGGGGAATCCTCTATGTTATAATTTAAACCATGAAAACGTTTAATGTAAAGACGCAAAAACGCCAGGAACTTATAGATATAACGCGCCAAGTGCGCGATATAGTGGCCAAAGAGGGCGTAGAAGACGGCCTCTGTCTGGTCTTTGTGCCGCACACGACCGCGGGAGTTACCATAAATGAGAATGCCGACCCCTCGGTGCGAAGTGACATCATAAAGGGATTGGAGATGGTGCCGGAGGGCGGATACGACCATTCTGAAGGCAACTCCCCGGCCCATATAAAGGCTTCTATAGTAGGGTCTTCGGTATATATTATCATAAAAGATGGCGAGCCCAAATTGGGCACGTGGCAGGGCATATACTTTGCCGAGTTCGATGGGCCGAGACACCGTTCGGTATGGGTAAAGACGGTAAATTCGCGCATGTGATTTACTAAAATCTGTGATTTTCGTAAATCATGATCTCATTGAGGAGGATCGAGGATATGAAGATATATTTTTTAAGACACGGAGAGGCCGTGGATAAGACCCCGGGTATTGAAGATAAAGACAGGCCCCTTACCTCATTCGGCGCCGCGACGATCTCCAATCTGGCCAGGTCGCTTAAGGGCCGGGCCTCGGGATTCGATATGGTGTTTACAAGCCCTTTACTGAGGGCCGCCCAGACGGCCGATATCATGGCAAATCTCCTCGGCTGTAAAGACAGGATAGAGAGGTCCAAGAGCCTGCTCGTGGGCACCCCGATATCGACGCTCATCGGTGAGCTAAAGAGGCGCAGAGGCTTAAAGAAGATATTGATCGTCGGACATCAGCCGCAAATAGGAATGGTGGTATCGTTCTTAACCGGGGCCAGGGAGTCGGATATGTCTATAAGTAAAGGGAGTTGTGCCCTGGTGGATACAGAAGACCTGAAAGAGGCCTCAGGCAAGCTTGTCTGGATAAAGGGCCCCGACAGCCTCAAGTGATATTCTTCTCTTCCTCGCGCCCCACGCCTCTTCCTTGATCCAGAGAAAGAAGGTACAGTAGCAGCATGAAGAATCTAGAGATAGCCGGTATATTCAACGAGATAGCGGATATGCTTGAGATGGCGGGAGAGAACCGTTTCAGGATCCAGGCCTACAGCCGGGCCGCTCAGAGCCTGGAGGCCCTCTCGGAAGATTTAGAAGAGATGGCCCGCCGTGACCAGCTCCGCGAGATACCGGGGATAGGGCAAGATCTCGCCTCTAAGATAAAGGAATTTCTCGCCACGGGCAGGGTAGAAGCGTACGAGAAGATAAAGAAGGAAACCCCGCAGGTCTTATTGGATATGATAGCCATACCCGGGATAGGTCCAAAGACCGCCAAGCGCCTATTTGAGGAGCTCGATATAAGAGACATCGAAGACCTTGAGAAGAAGGCGAGGAGCCACAAGATAAGCGGCCTTGCCGGGATGAAGGAGAAGACAGAGGAGAATATACTTAAAGGGATAGATTTCCTAAAGAAGAATAAGGGCAAGATACTACTTCCTGTCGCGCTTTCCGCCGCGGAGGCGGTGATAGGCCGCCTGGAGAAGCTCAAAGAAGTGGAGAGGGTCTCTTATGCCGGGAGCCTCCGCAGGATGAAAGAGACCGAGAGAGACATAGATATCCTTGTAATATCCGCCAGCCCTTCAAAGGTCGCCGATGCCTTCACCTCTCTACCAGAGGTCAAGGAGGTGCTTGCGCATGGAGTCACAAGATCAAGCATCATTACAAAGGACGATCTGCAGGTGGACCTTCGCGTGATGGAGAGAGGCCACTTCGGGGCAGCGATGGTATATTTTACGGGATCGAAGGCCCATAATATACGCCTAAGGAAGTTGGCCATCGCCAAGGGGCTTAAGGTGAGCGAGTACGGGGTCTTTAAAAATAAAGGCGCAAAGAGGATCGCCGGCAAGACAGAGGAGGATGTCTATAAGGCCCTGGGGATGGCGTATGTGCCGCCCGAGATGAGAGAGGACACGGGCGAGGTAGAAGCGGCCCTGCGCGGAAGCCTGCCGGACCTCGTGAAACTCAAAGATATCAAGGGCGACTTTCACGTCCACTCTGACTGGAGCGACGGAGTGAGCACTCTAGGGGAGATGGCCTCGGCGGCCAAGGCGAAGGGGTATGAGTACGTAGTGATCACCGACCATTCCAAGAGCTTAAAGATAGCCAACGGCTTGAGCGTGAAGAGGCGCTGGGAGCAGATAGAGAAGATACGCAAGCTCAATAAGACCCTTAAAGGTATAGAACTCCTGGCTGGGGTAGAGGTGGATATAGCAGACGATGGCTCGCTCGACTATAGCGACGATATACTAAAAGAGCTCGATCTGGTCATTGCGGCGATACATAGCGGATTTACGCAGTCTAGGGATAAGCTGACCAGAAGGACCGTCGCCGCGATGAATAATAAATACGTAAATATGATCGCCCACCCCACGGGAAGGCTTCTTGGCACAAGGCAAGGCTACGAGATAGATATAGAAGAGGTCCTAAAGGCCGCGCTCGATACAAATACGGCTATAGAGGTAAACTCCAACCCGGAGAGGCTCGACCTTGCCGACATAAATTGCCGCCGCGCTAAAGAGCTGGGGGTCCGGATAGCCTTGACCACGGACGCGCACATAACCGACAGTCTAGATTACATGTTTTACGGCGTAAGCGTGGCCAGGAGGGGCTGGCTTGAGAAGAAGGATGTATTGAATTGCCTCTCGTGGAGTAAGGTCAAAAAGAGCTTGAAACAGTAATGGTTACGAATCTCCCGGAAACTCGTAAGTTACGAAGAGTTACGAAAAGCGTGGAAAGCAGGGTAGGTTACGAAAAG